>JBDTUW010000598.1:0-3557 GCA_040007555.1 Acidobacteriota bacterium
CCAGCACGATCGCAAACGAAAACGCGCCTGCCCACTTCCAGGCAACCTTGATCATTCGGTGCAGCGCTTCCGCAAGCGGGTACGTCAGCAGCAGCCCGAATGCAAAATGAACGATGCGATCAAAGTGATTCCGACGAAACCCAAGCGGCGCCCTGAGCCAGTCCCCTAATGGAACATGCTCATACGTGTAGTGAGCGCCAATCGCGTGCAGTGTGAGGAAGACCGCGATGAACACATATGAAAGATCCGATAACTGAAGTCTTCTATGGGTGGCCAGGAGGAAGGCGGCGGTAACAAACACAAGCAGGTTCTCAAGCAGCCAGTCAGACCGGTCGAACGGAGCGATCGCGAGCACCACCCAGAAGACAGAGTAAACCAGGGCGATTTTGGATTTTAGATCTTGGATTTTGGATTGCCGAATTGGTCTTTGCGACTTCGGACTCGCTGTTTTGGGACTTGGCATTTAGTCCTTGCCTTTAGGATTGGCTTGCGCCTGGAGTTGGGATTCGACGGCGATTCGGATTGAGAGTAGAACTTGGTATCTAAATGGAAATCGTCCGACCTTGCACGGGGACGAACGACCGGGTCCCGCCCGCCTGCCTTCGAAATCCAAAATCCAGGATCAGAGGCGATTGATGACCCGGATAACGAATCGCAAGCCTGACCACGTCTCATCGATCGCGCACACCTTGTTGTCGACAAGGCCGGCCTTCAGCCCAATTCGCTGAACATTATCAAATCCAAGATCCGTCGCAACTCCCGAGGCCTTCTTTGGCCAGCCAATCCATAGCCCTCCAGCAGGAGTGAGCCTGGCGGCAAGCTTTTCAAATCGGGAGGCCAGTTCCTTTTCCGTTTTGACAAAAAGGACGATGACATCCAGCGGGTCTCGCGACCGCGCTGCGACTATCAACGATCGAGGTGGAAGGTTACCCAATGTCTTTTCGAAATCGGGCGGGGCATTGAGAAAAAGAACTCGATGCCCTTCCTTGATGCCCAGTTTCTTGCCCAGCGGAGTTCCAGAGTATCCGGCCATTTCGGGGCTCTCTGTGTTAGACCGATTCGCTGACCGGAGTCCGATCCGGTGGCTGTTCAAGAATGACCATCGCGTGTTCAAGCTGGTCCGGTCTTCCAAGCAGGACGAGGATGTCATCCGCTTCCAGTCTAAAGTCGGGACCCAGGTTGATCTCGGTGTTTCCATCGCGAACCGCAGCTGTCACGGTCGCACCGGTTTGATTGCGCAGGTCGAGTTCCCTCAACGTCTTTCCAACGGCCGCTGAGCGCGCATTGATAAATACGGTTTCGGTGGAGCTTGATGCGAACGCCTCGGCAATCTTCTCCAGTTCGGCCAGCGGCAGCGCGGACTCGCGAAGCATCTGGTAATTCTCGCTCCTGATCTCATCCACCTCACGGGCGATGACATTGCGCGAGACGTCATATTCCCGGAGCACTCTCGAGAAGATTTCAATGCTCGTCTCGAACTCCTCGGGAACCACCTGGGTCGCACCAAGCTCCATGATGTCCGCTACCTGCGCAATATAACGCGTGCGCACGATGATGTGCAGGTGCGGATTAATCTCACGAGCCAGCGCCACAACATGACGGGTCGCGATCGGATCGGAGATCGCGATTACCAGAATGCGCGCCTTGCTGACACCAAAGTGTTGAAGAACCTCGCGGCGCACAGCATCAGCGTAAACGATCGGAACGCCCTGCCGACGTGCCGTCTGAACCGCATCGTCGTTGAGCTCAAGAACAATGAACGGGATTCCAACGCGATAAAGCACACGGGCCAGATTCCGGCCATTGTTGCCGTATCCGACGATGATCGCGTGCTGTTCGAGGTTGCGCGCGCCCCCCTCCATCTCCTCGGGTGCCGGCCCGATCGCCGATCGGGGCGAGAGCTTTTTCTGAATGGCAACGGCAATACTCGGGGCAACGCTGATCAGAAACGGTGTCATGATCATCGAGAGGATCGACGAGGCGAGAAAGCTCTGATAATCATTCTGAGCCAGCAGACCCTGCTCGACACCAACTTTGGCGAGAATGAACGAGAACTCCCCTACCTGACACAGCCCGATCCCGACGATCAGCGCTATCCGCAGAGAGAGGCCAAGAATCTTCGCCACCAGAAAGATGATCAATCCCTTACCCACCAGAGTGGCTACCACCCAGACAACTACTGTTGGCAAATTCGCGGTGAGGAATCCCATCGAAAGCAACATTCCGATAGAGATAAAAAAGATGCTGTTAAAGACATCGCGGAACGGGGTGAAATCGGAAACGATCTGATGACTATACTCGGATTCCGAAAGCACGACCCCGGCGATGAATGCTCCGAGCGCCATCGAGAGGCCGAACTTAGAGGTCAACCACGCGGTCCCAAACGCTACGAGGACAACAAAAATGATGAAGACCTCTCCGCTGCGCAGCCGAACGATGTGGCGGAGAAGCAGCGGTACGAGCTTCCGCGCGGTGAAGATGATCCCGGCAACGACGGCGACGGCAGTGCCCATCCGCAGCGCGATATTCGAAAGCGAGGACCCTTCACGGCCGCTGAGAATCGGCACGAAAAGCATGAGCGGAACAATGCAGAGATCCTGAAAGATGAGGATGCCCACGGCGGCTCTGCCGTATGGGGTGTCGATCTCGGCGCGATCCAGATACGCCTTGAGTACGATGGCCGTGCTCGACAGTGCAAACAGAAACCCGAAATAGAGGGCCAACGCCGGGCTGCGCCCCGCCAAGGCAAAGACACCGGCGACGCCGGCGATGGTCAGTCCCACCTGGAGTCCGCCACCGAGAAGGACGAGCCTGCGCATGTCCATCATGCGCTTGAGGGAGAATTCAAGACCGATGGTGAAGAGTAGCAATACGACGCCTATCTCAGCGAGCGCCTCGACTGCTTCGACTTCACTAACGAGGCCAAGGCCGTAGGGACCGATGATGATACCCGTGATCATGAACCCAACGATCACGGGTTGGCGGAGCCGAGTCGAGAGAAAGGCGATTGGGATCGAGGCGAGCAATAGAATCAAAAGCTCCGCTACGAGGGACGTTCCATGCTCCACTGCCCGGTCCTCCAGTTTCTCTGGCTAATTG
Organism: Acidobacteriota bacterium; assembly: GCA_040007555.1. Classification (GTDB taxonomy): domain Bacteria; phylum Acidobacteriota; class Blastocatellia; order RBC074; family RBC074; genus JANNRD01. Next base: position 3,100 of record JBDTUW010000598.1, read on the forward strand.
TGGTAAGCCGCCGCCACGGTTCAAGATATTGACCCGTAAGTACAGCCCCGCGTTAATTGGTGGTGCTGAATGTGCGATTCAGGCGCGTCGATAACTATAGTTCCAATCGCGCTAGTGTTCCATGATGCCAATCTTCATTGGATTATCCAGAATAGATCGAATGATCCGCTCCCATTCCGCATCATCCTGATGAAGTGATCGAAACTCTCGCGCTCCCAGAATGGTCCGCTGCGTTTGAGCAATCGGTTAGCCTCACGTGCTATGCGCAACTTGAGCGAGTGCATTATTGCCGATAACGGGTGGTACTCGCCACCCTCGTCGGACCTCGGCAACGGGTTAAGACAGCAATGAACGTGGTTGGAGATAATGCAGAACGCGTCGAGCTTGTATTGCGTGCCGTCGCCATGGTGCAGGCGTTCAGACACCGCGTCTGCGACCCGATGATCGCCCAGCCAAGC
>JBDTUW010000599.1:0-3553 GCA_040007555.1 Acidobacteriota bacterium
CGCATCTTCGGCGCATTCGGGGCGGGCACGCGCGTCTTCAGCGCATTCGGGGAGGGGCAGTAGTGCGTCTTCGCCTTACTCCGGGGCCGGCACCTGCCTCCGCACGACGCCTCGCCCGGTGTACTCTCCGCACAACGCCTCGCCGTGATACTCCCCATCACACCATTCGCCGGTGTACCCTACCCGCGAAACAGGCCTTTGAAATTCGCGCTGTTTACCTGATACCCCGGGAAGATCGCGTTTGGGTTCGTCGCTCCCAGATGATTCTTTGCTACTTCCGCAAACACATCCCGGAAATCTGTCGTCAACGCCAGATCGCGCCCTTCATTCAACTGCTCTACCTTTAACCCCGGCCAGCGCCCATACACCTTGCCACCCTTGACCTCACCACCAATCGCGAACATGACACTCGCATGCCCGTGATCCGTCCCGCGATTCCCGTTCTCCCGCGCCGTCCGTCCAAATTCCGTCATCGTCAGAATTACTACGTCACTCGCCCGCTCCTTCAAATCAGCGTAGAGGGCCGCGATCCCCTGCCCCAGCTCCAGCAGCCGCTGCGCTAACTGCCCCTGACCCGCTCCCTGATTCGCGTGAGTGTCCCAGCCGCCAATATCCGTAAACGCAATCTCGAGCCCAATATCCGACTTTACCAGTTGCGCTATCTGCCGCAGGCTGTCACCAAACTTCCCGCGCGGATACACAACTCCTGGAGTCTCTTTGTACTGGCTCGGATTCATTTCTTTCAGCAACTTGACAGCTTCGAAAGTCTCCTTGCCGGTTCCATGCAGCACCTTGTCGACACTATCGCCATACATTGCCTCAAAGCCGCCTTTGACCTGCTGCCCCGCAGCCCCGCCGCCAGCGCGAATATCGAAGTCGTTGATGCGGTTCATCGCCACACTGGGGGCCTTCCCCTGCAGCATCCGCGGCATCGTCGCGCCCATGGCTACTGCTCGAAAAGGTGAGTCCTTCGCATCCATTTTCGACTGCAAATACCTATTGAGCCATCCGTCGGTCGTACTCTTTACCCCAGGCGTCCCTGACTCCATGTAATCCTGCGCATCAAAGTGCGATCGAGTGTTGTCAGGCGAACCTACTGCGTGTATCACCGCCAGCTGCTTCTCATCAAAAAGCGACTTGAACGGGGATAATGAGGGATGCAATCCAAAAAACCCATCAAGGTCCAGCGCCGCAAGATCTCCGGTCTTCGGACGCGGCACCGCCAGTCCTGGGCGAATGTCGTAGTACTGCTGCTCACCAAACGGAATCACCGCGTTGAGCCCATCCATCGCACCACGCTGAAAGATCGTGATCAGTATCTTCTTTCGCCCCTTCGGCGAACTTTGAGCCAACGCGCGCGTCAGAAACGAAGGCGATTGCGTCACCGCACCCAGACTCGCCAGCGCCAACCCACTGCTCTTTAAGAAATACCTTCTCGTTGACATAACTTCTCCTCGATCTTCCCTGACTTCTCCTCGATCCAAACTCAATGTACTACTGTCGCTGAAACTCCGGCGAACCGAGAATCAATCCGACGATCTTTGCCCGATCTATCTGATTTGCACCGGAGCCGGCGGCGCTCGCCACCTCCGTGCTTGCCAGACTCTTGTCGAGAGTCGCGCGCGTCTGCGCCGAGACCTGCCCGCGAAGCAACAACTTGATGTAATGATCCGTCACCGCCGCAGCCGTCGTCGCATTCGCCGGCGGCGCCAACTTCGTCATCTCAACCCTGGTACCCGGAATCTTCCCAGCCAGGAGCGCCAGGCCAAAGTTCATACGCTCAAGCAATGCGCCCGTATTGACCCACATCTCGGCATTGTCAGCATAGCCGGTCGGCGGTTGAGCCAGAAACAGCGGCTCTCCCATCTGCGCCGTCCATCGGTGAAATGCGGGCCCACCATTCGTGTCGGCACCCAGCGCGCGAACCGCACTTACCGTCATCTCAAAGGGAGTCTTGATTTTTGCGCGAAAACTCTCCGGCGATAAGAACTCCGGCGAACTGAACAAAGCGCGCAACACTTCGCGAATATCACCATCACTCTTCGTAAAGATCTCAGCGAGCCGATCGATGAGCGATTGCGGAGGTGTGTCCGAAACGAACTTGCGCGCCAGCTTCGTCGAGATGAACTTTGCTGTCGATGGATGATGAGCGAGCAGCTTGATGACCGCTTCGCCATCACTCATCCCACCACCAGACGGAATCTTTGTCCCGAGAACCGTCTTCTCGTTCTCATCGTGAAATGCGCGGTTGAAGATAAACTCTGCACCGCGTCTTGGATCGCGGATCGACCACCCTGCAAAACAGCGCGCAACTTCCTGCACATCCTTCTGCGTGTATCCGCCCTCCACACCCAGCGTGTGCAACTCCATGACCTCACGCGCATAGTTCTCGTTGAGACCACGACGGCGCTGTCCCTGACCCTGACCTGGCGGCACCTGCATTTGTCCAGGCTGCTGTCGCTGTCCCACTTCGTTGGTCATCCTGTCAGGAAGCTGCTGGCCCGGCCGCGGTCGCGCTTGATTCTGTCTCGGATCGGGCCTCGGTCCCGGGAAACCCCCAGGCCTTCCCTGTCCAATCTCACCGGGTTGACCCGGTCGACCTGCACCCGGCCGCCGCTGCGGGCCACGCGCATCCGGCGAAGCACTCAACCAGTTATCGAGATAAAAGAGCATCGCGGGACTCTTCGCGGTCGCGCGCAGCAAATCTTCAAACTTGCCAAAAACATTCGGTCGAATGACATCTCGCTCATACGAGGTGATGAGTACCCGGTCAGCACCTTTTTGCGCAAACACATTGAAGTGGTTGAACCAGAAATCTGTCATCACTTCCTGAAGCTGCCGCTCGCTGTATACCGCGCGAAGAATCTTCGCCTGCTGCAACTCCTGGACGATCTGATTCTGTGGACGGTAGCCCAACTCGCGCATGACCGCCTGAATCTTCCGTCTCTGCTCAGGATCGGCACCCGGAGGCCCGGGGGGTTGACCGGGATTCTGGTTCTGCATCTGATTCGGATTCTGAGTTGGATTCTGATTAGGGTTCGAGTTCTGGCCTGCATTCAGACCCTGCTGGTCAGGCAGCTCGATCCCTTTGGCGCGCAGAGCCTCGCGAAGAACCTGCGGCTGGGGATATGAAGCCGCGATCTCATCGTTGGTCATGCGAATGCTCTCAAGACCCTTGAGCTTATCCTCGGCGACCGTATCCGTCAGCTTTTCCGGGTAGAGCTGCTCCTCCAGGAACTTCGTCGCTCCCAGACTGAGCACTCTCTCGACATCTCCAGGACGCGGTCCAAAGGTAGCCCGGTCGAGCAGATGGAGCGTCCGCTGCTCTGCGGTAAGCTTCGCCGGAGCCTTAGTTTTGGCGCCTTTGGCATTCGTCGTCTTTACTCCAGGGGGTTTAGGGGTCGATGACTGCGCCGGAGCCATTTGCTGAGGCAAAACGGGACCTACCGTCAGCAGAGAGGCGAGCGCAACCGGCAGACTGCGCTTCAAGCCCTTTAGACATAATAGTTGTAATTCCGCCATGGCGTTCTTCATCGATCCCTCCCGGGAATGT
>JBDTUW010000600.1:0-3552 GCA_040007555.1 Acidobacteriota bacterium
AGGGTTTGACGCTCGAGACGTTTAATGCAGGCAAGTCTGAAAAGATTCCTATGTGCGCGGAATGTCACACTCGCGCCGAGGGCAACGCGAAGACGCCAAAGAGCGGAGACGGAACAGAGATCTGGAGCAAAGAGGCCTACCACGTCAATTGCATCGATTGCCATAAGGGCGAGATCACCAAGAAGCCAAAGGAGGCGGGGGCAATCAAGAAGCAGGGTGAAGGACCAACCAAGTGCGACAACTGCCACGTTAAGAAGGAGTAGAGAAGCTGCCATTCTGGCAGCGCATCAGCCCGGCTACACCTTGCTGGAGTCAACTTGCCTGGCGCGCCCGAACATCAAGCCAAGGCTCCTTGTGATACCGACAGCGGGCGATGTACGCAATTTCAAATCGTCCTGAAATCGTGAGGGTTGGTTGTGAAGCCTGTGCAGGAATCCGGCTCATGAATCCTTCGCATGAATCATGAATCATGAATAAAGAAAGTGTCCTCTATGGCATCATCGGCCTCCTCGTTGGCGTGATCATCGGTTATGTAGCGACCAATTCGATTAACCGTTCAGTCCCCGTAATACCGGAAGCAGCGGCAGTTGGGGGCGCTGCTCAGCTGCCCGCTGATCACCCCCCCACGGGTCCGGCAACCGGTAGCGAGGCGCCGGCAACTGACGGAATGCAGGGAGAGGTTGCCGCGACGCTCGAACGAGCGAAAGCTGCTCCCGCGGATTTTGCGGCTCAGATGAAAGCTGGTGGACTCTATTACCAGATCAAGCGATATGATCAGGCGCTTGAATACTTTCAACGAGCGCAAAAGGTCAAGCCAAATGATTTCGACGTGCTCTCCAGTCTTGGTAATGTGAGTTTTGATCTCGAGCGTTTTTCCGAAGCCGTGAAATGGTACGAGCAGGCAGTTAAGCTGCGGCCCAATGACGTCGACGTCCGTACCGATCTCGGTCTTTCCTACTATCTGGGGCAGCCCAGGAATCTGGATCAGGCGATCGCGAGTTATCGGATCTCGCTGAGTCATAACCCGCGGCACGAGAAGACGATTCAGAACCTGATCACGGCGCTGATAGACAAAGGCGACGCAGCAAGCGCGCGCAGCTATCTCGCTCAACTTGAACAGGCCAATCCCAACAATCAGGCGCTACCGCAATTTCGCGCCAAACTCAACTCACCGTGAGAGTCAGAATCATCCCCAGTACCCGGGACGGAAAGCATCAGCTGCTGACGTCCTACCTGATCAACGAGACGCTGGCTATCGATGCAGGCGCGCTCGCGATCGGCTTGACGCGCGAGGAACAATTGGCGCTGCGTGCGATCGTCATCACGCACACCCATCTTGATCACACCGCGTCGCTTCCACTCCTCATCACAGATCTCTTCGATGACCTGCGGGAGCCGATCGCTCTTTATGCGACCCCCGCCGATTTCGACGCGTTGCGTCAGTACATTTTCAACCCGCGCATCTGGATTACTCTCGAAACGCTTCGCAACGATCAGACCGAGCTGCTTGAGCATCGACCCTATCGTAGTGGCGAGATGTTTGAAGTTGAAGGGCTCAAGCTGCTTCCCATACCCGTGACACACACGGTTCTGACACACGGACTGTTGATCGAAGACGAGACGACGGCGCTGCTGTTTACTTCGGACACGGGGGCCACCGACCGCATCTGGCAGGTGGCCAACGAATGCGAGAAGCTGAAGGCGGTCTTTATCGATCTCTCGTTTCCCAATGCGCTGACTGATCTTGCGCGCGTCTCGCATCACCACTCCCCGGAGACGCTGGTCGCGGAGATGAAGAAGCTGCGTAGGGATGTCATCGTCTATGGAGTACACTTGAAGGCTCCGTACCGTGATCGGATCGTCGCTGAGGTAGCCGCGCTCAACGAATCGCGTCTGCGAATTGCCGATGTCGGACGCGACTATGAGTTTTGATCTATGACTCGTCTAGAAGTTCAAGGTCCTGGCAACAGGCGCAATAACTTTGAGGTGCGGCAGGAGGAAGTCTCGATCGGGCGAGATGCCAAGAATGATCTCGTTCTCGACGATCTCCGCGTTTCGCGCCAGCACGCAATCATCCGTCAGGGGCCGGATGGCCTGACAGTTCGGGATCTTGCCAGCGGGAACGGCACGCTGGTTAACGGCCAGGTACTCTCTGCATACTTCGACCTCATGCTGGATGATGGTGATGAGGTGAAGGTCGGCAACTGCACGATCATCATTCACCTCGACCGGCCCACTACAGAGAGCGCTGAATTCCGGCAGATGCTCCAACGCACGCCCAGCGATGTTCTCAGCGCCTCGCTGCCCGGCACCGAATTCTCGCAGGAAGTCTCCCCCGTTCTGATCAGACGCCAACTCGAGAAACTGGAACGGCTGCTGCGCCTCTTCTATGAACTGGGCGAGAAACTTGGGTCGATCTTCTCACTCGACGAAATCTATAATCAGGTCTTTGAGATTCTGATGCAGGCGACTCCGGCCTCGCGCGGCTTTATCTTCCGGAAGAACGAGCAGGGCGAGTTCGAGGAAGCGGCGTCCCGAACACGAGAAGAGGGAGAGGCCGGACGACCACTACCGATCAGCAAGACGATTTTTGAGAAGGTCGCGCGTGAGCGCGTCTCTGTGCTGCTCACAGATGCGCAGACGGCCAATCAGGCGCTTTCCTCACAGAGCATCATTGCGCATCAGATCCGCTCGGTCATGGCCTCTCCCATCATTGGACCTCGCGGTTTACTCGGAATCATCTACGCGGATTATTACGATCTCAGCGAGACCTTCTCAGCGCAGGATCTCGATATTCTCAACGCAGTCGCGGTTCAGACAGGCATCGCCATCAATACCGTCATCAATCATGAGAGGCTGCAGCGACAGGCTGAGGCTCGAGCGAGATTCGAGCGTTTCCTCCCGCGCCAGGTGGTCGATGAAATCCTGCGGAGTCCCGAAAAAATCAAGCTCGGTGGCGTGCGACAGAAGGTCACCGCTCTCTTCGCCGATATCCGCAACTTCACGTCGCTGTCTGAGAACAGCTCACCCGAGCTGATCGTCAGCCTGCTCAACCGATATTTCACGCTGGTCAGCGAAGTGATCTTTAAGCACGGAGGCACGCTCGACAAATACATCGGCGACGGACTGCTGGCGCTCTTTGGCGCGCCCTATGCGAGCGAGCTGGACGCCATTCAGGCAGTCCGGGCTGCGATCGATATGCAACGGGCGATGGCCGCATTCAACCTGCAGCTCACTGCCGATCACCTGCCGCCAATCTCGATCGGCATCGGTGTCAATACGGGTCAGGCAATTGTCGGCTACATCGGTTCAGAATCGAGACTCGACTACACGGCAATCGGTGACACCATCAATACAGCAGCTCGTCTTGAGGGAATCGCAAAGCCCGGTCAGATTATCATCACCGAGAATACGGTCCAGGTTCTCGATGAGAGTGTCCAGGTGCGTCAGCTCGGCACAGAGAAGCTAAAAGGCAAGAACGTCAATCTGCGCTTCTACGAGGTAATTTGGCAATAGAAGAATTTTGGATTTTAGATTTTGGATTCTGGATTG
>JBDTUW010000601.1:0-3551 GCA_040007555.1 Acidobacteriota bacterium
CATACCTGTCTGCTCTGACGGGACTTCCTCAATGGCGATCGCGCAGGACGCCTCCTGCTCCTCGAAGGCAGCGATCAGTGTCTCGACAATCCGCGACGGAGTGTGACGGCCAATAATCGAGTCGCCGAGGGCAACGACAAACGGGTCCGTTCCGGTGAAGTGCTCGGCACAAAGTACGGCATCACCGAGACCGCGCTGCCTGCGCTGCCGGGTGTAAAAGAAATTAACGCCGATCCGCTCATACTGCAGCTCGGCGAGTAACTCTTCCTTGCCGCCTTCGCGCAGCAACCGGATTAACTCCGGGTCATCGTCGAAATGGTCTTCGATCGAACTCTTGCCGCGGCCAGTGACAAAGAGAACCCGGTTGACTCCGGAGCCCTCCAGTTCTTCGACCACGTACTGCACGATAGGTTTTTTTCCGACGGGCAGCATTTCCTTCGGCTGGGATTTCGTCGCCGGGAGCAAACGCGTGCCCAGTCCGGCAACGGGAACAACCGCATTGAGTATCGCCACTCTTTCCTCACATTTCAGTTGATGAGTTGACGCGACGCTATCGCGCGCGCGGAAGGTCGTCGGTATCGAGCCATATTGTCAGGGGTCCGGAATTGCATATCTCGACCTGCATGTCCGCCTGAAACTCCCCAGTGGCCACCTTCATCCCCAAACCCCGGAGCTTCTCGCAGAACAGTTCTATAAGGGGCGCGGCCAGTTCCGGGCGCGCGGCGTCGGTGAAGCTCGGTCTGCGTCCCTTGCGGCAGTCAGCGAAAAGCGTGAACTGAGACACCACGAGGACTTCGGCGCCGACATCCAGTGCCGAGAGGTTCGAACGGCCCTCTGCATCCGCAAAGACTCGCAGATTGGCCACCTTGTCTGCGAGGACGCTGACCTCTTCAGCCGAATCACTGTGACCGATGCCAACGAGGAGAACCATGCCGTGCCCGATCTCGCCGATCAATCGCCCGGCTACCGTGACGCGCGCTTCTTTTACTCTCTGTAGCACCACTCGCATCTTCGTCGATCCATTCCTGCTCAGATGTTCGTTCTGCCGCGCTTCACCAGCGGAGGGGTCTTTCTAGCCCATGCAGTGGTCTCTTTGCAAACCACGGCCTGAGCAGGAGGTCAGACTTCCGAGATTCAAAATCCAGGAAACTGAGATGCGCCTGCTTCCGATTCGCGCGCGCCGAGGGAGGCGTACAATGAGCGAAAGAAGGGACTTTGCCACTGATAAAGAGGGGAGTTTGCTCTGGTTTTCGCCTGCCTTGCCATCGTTCTGGCCGTGTGATAGTGTCTGCTCTTGCATTTCTACGTCACTATTCAACAACCTTTGGGAGACCCGTATGACGATTACAGAACGTAAGAGCGGCGACGTCACGATTCTGGATGTGGAAGGCAAAATCCTCCTTGGGGAGGGCGATGTCCAGTTGAAGCGAAAGATCGACGAGTTGATCGAGCGGAAAGAGACCAAACTGCTTCTGAATTTGGCGAAAGTTCCATATATGGACAGCGGCGGGCTCGGCGAGATCGTGCGCAGCTATACGACAGTCAAGCGGGCGGGCGGAGAGCTCAAGCTCCTTAATGCGACCAAGCGTATCAGCGATCTTTTGACCATCACGAAGCTCATTACCGTTTTCGAAATATTCGAAGAAGAACCGGAAGCCGTCAAGAGCTACGCTTAACTAACACTTTCGAGAAAGTGCGAAAGAAACGTCTTCTTTCGCACTTTCACCCCCGCTCCTGATTTTGGATTTTGGAGTGCGGGCACGAATCCAAAGTTGTGCATCTGAACCCCGCATCCCATTCCTCTTCAGGCCATTCACTTCTTCTTATCGTAGAGAGTTTTTAGCCGCTGCAGATACGCGGTGCGATCGATGATCACCTGCGGTTTGATCTCACCATCCTCTGCGAGCTTCGCAATAGCGTTCTCCAGGAAGAGTGTCGGCTCCTCGACATCGATCCCACGATTGTCGAGATAGCCGAACCTTCGCAGGCGATGAAAGAGTTCAAACGGCGTCAGCCTTCCTTCAAACGTGAGGCCTCCGTGCAGATGAGTGCGCCCAACCAAGTACTGAACAACCAGAATGTCTCCGTAAAGCGAGGGGGAGAGGAAAAGTTTCGTCGAGTCCTTTTCCCACCCTTCAGTCAGACGCCGCGAAAGAAGAATGCGGCCGATGTTCTCCGATCCTGTCCAGTCAGCTGCAGGCGCGTGACGTTGCAGGTAAGAGAGCGCCGCGTCCCGCAGCCACATCTGACCGTTGAAGTTAAGACCAACGCTTGTTCGTTCGAGCCAGTCCGAGAAGACCTGAATGGAACTTCGAGTATCCTTCAGGATTGTGTATTCCGCAGGCTTGCGCTTCGCCAAGGTGATCACCCGATTCACTTGCTTGCGAGTGTCCTTGTGTCCATCGATCTCGAGTGCAACGAGGGAGGCGATCCATCGCTTCGCGCCCCCGCAGTAGGGGCATTTTGCTTCGTCATCGCCGCTTGCAAATAGAGGGCGCTGCGGCGTGGTGCGAAATGCGGCGAGACTGGGGACGAACTTCTTCATTTCGCTGTAAGCCGTTCGCAACGCAAGGCCCATCTGCCTGGTCATGAGATCGAAGCCGCATTTGAGGCATATGGATAGCGTCCGCTCGCAAACGAGGGCAGCGGGTATCCCATCCAGCAGTTGTGTAGCTGCGTTCATAAGGCAGCCGTCGTACGGAGACAGCGTGAAGAATCGTTCGAAACTACTCGGACTCTGCCGCCGCCGTTCTCACAAAGCTCCCCTTCAATCCAAAATCCCAAATCATCCCAGATTCAATCCGAACTCAAGCGATCGAATCCGTTCTGGTCTGCAATCCACCATCCAAAATCCAAAATCCAAAATCGAGTCAGCCCGTGTTTCTCATTCCCGCCGCAATGCCATTGATCGTCAGCAGAATTGCATAGAGCAGCTTGTCCCGCTCTGCGGCGTTAGTCGATTGTGATGTCTCGCGTCGCTTGCGTGCAAGGAGTTCCACCTGCAGATAACTCATTGGATCTACGTAGGGATTTCTTACCGCGATGGATCGTTGGAGGACGGGAGAATTTTCGAGCAGGCGTCGCTCCCCCGTCACCGCCAGTATCATTCGACACGTACGCTCGTACTCGTCTTCGAGCACCGAGAATATTCGCTTGCCCCCGCTTGCCAGCGTCTCCGAGTACTGTCGCGCGATCTGAAAATCCGCTTTCGCCAGCGTCATCTCGATGTTCGAGATGGTGCTATGGAAAAACGGCCAGTCTCGATACATCTCACGGAGCAGCCGGAGTCCTTCATCGTCGTGAGATCTCTGCCCTTTTTTCCGATTCGGGTTGCTTCGCAGTGTGAAGGCTTCGAGGGCCGTGCCGACGGCGAGCCATCCAGGCACCAGATGCCGGCTTTGAGTCCATCCGAACACCCAGGGAATTGCCCTCAGATCCGCCAGCCCCTTTGAGCCTCGCTTGCGACGCGCAGGACGCGAACCCAGCCGAAGCCGCTGAAACTCTTCCACCGGAGTGGACTCGACAAAGTACTCATAGAAGCCGTCTGTTTC
>JBDTUW010000602.1:0-3547 GCA_040007555.1 Acidobacteriota bacterium
CACCGACGGCAACGCCAACACCGAGCCCGTCACCGACGGCAACGCCAACGCCGAATCCGTCGCCGACACCGACGCCAACTCCGGATCCGAATCCGACGCCAACGCCCACACCAACGGCCACGCCGCTTCCAGGCCCGACGCCAGGACCAGCCTGCGTAGGTGCGGCAATGGATCTCCCGTTGTCTACCTTTGGCTTTAAGACGACTCCAGCCCTGACTGGCGGCGACGTCTTCCTGCTTCCGCAGCAGGTGCGGATGACGATCAATTCACAGCCCGTCGACGCGGCCACGTTCTTTAGCGTCGGCAACTCCACCTTCGGAGCGACTCCTTCGCAACTGGGTGGGTTCCCGGGTACATCACTGCAAGGCGTATCAGCTGCGATTCCCGGGTCAGCCGTTCGCTTGATCGGTTGTACTGATCGGCTGCGCTCGATCAACTTCTCGATCGCCAGCTCCAGTTCCGCGGGCGATCAGGTAGTTCTCTTTGCACGCAATGCGGCCGGGGCTCCCTTGAGCACGCTCGCAACCTTCCTCGTGGAACCCAATGGCGTAAGGCTGGTGGGAATCAGTGTCGATGCCCGTCTCTTCCGCGCAAGTCGCATGGCGACAGGCTCTGAGGTGACGCAAGGGCAGCTGGTTTCCCTGTCGAACGCTGCTGGGACTGCAGGCTCAAGAACCGATCTCCTGACATTGCGACTGAATGAGGCGAATGATTCACCGCTCGCCACCTGCACGAAGCTTGGTCTCGACATACTCCGCGGCAATGCTATCGGCAAGACGTCCTTTGTCTTTACCGATCTCACCGTCTTGAGGATGGAACAGGAAGGTGATCGGGACCGGACTAACACTGGGCTGGTGGCCGGATTGGATGGTGGCTACCCGACCAGCGCGCCGTGTCTTGCCGGATGTCAGCCGTGTCCGGTGGGCAATCTCGCCGTCGCTTCGTCGGCGAGCTTCAATAGCGTTTCAATCGCTCCTGATTCGCTCGCGAGCATCTTTGGAATCGGATTAGCCTCCACTACGCAGAGTACCGGGCAGGTTCCGCTGCCGACGATGCTCGGTGGAACGACAGTCAGAATAAGAGACTCTGCAGGCGTCGAGCACCTGGCGCAGTTACTCTTCGTTTCACCAGGCCAGATCAATTACGTGGTGCCCGCAGCAACGGCGCTCGGGCTGGCGATGGTCCTGGTGACTGACGGGGAGGGGAATGTTTCGACCGGGTCGGTGCTCATCAGTTCGATCGCGCCCGGTTTGTTCTCCGCAAACGCAGACGGGCAGGGCGTTGCCGCGGCTTACATCGTGCGTGTTAGAAATGGCATCCAGACCATCGAGGACGCGGTTCGCTATGACGCAGTTCTCGCTAAGTTCGTACCGGTGCCGATCTCTCTGGGGCCGGTCGGTGATCAGGTATTTCTGATCCTGTTTGGGACTGGTTTCCGCCGTTTCCAGAGCCTGTCTGACATTAGCGTCAAGATCGGCGGGGCGTCCATGTTCGTTTCGGGTGCAGCCGCGCAAGGAAGCTTCGTCGGTCTGGATCAGATCAATGTCCTTCTGTCGCGGAGCCTCATTGGTAGCGGACTAGTCAATGTCGAGCTATCAGTGGCCGGATTGGGCAGTAACGTCGTGACTATTCAGACGAACTGACCCACTTCGAGCTGTGCTTTCCTCCTCCCTTCCTGCTGCTCGGTCTTTCCTTTGGGAAAGGCTGGCGGCAGGAAGGGATTTTTTGTTTTCACGATTCAAAGCCAAGCTCAGCCTTGTCGAGATTGGACCCTCCTCATGCTCCCTCTTCCGTTCCTCAGTCCGAGGAGCCTCAAAGCCCAGGGCCGGGCGCACTGCTACAACCCGGAATTTCCAAAAAAAGTGCATGTTCTGCTTGGTTTTCTCGTTCAGTAATACGAAAGCTTAGGATATTATGATCGCTCCATCTTAGCCGCAGGAACTCTCAGGCCATGAGGGAGTAATGGGGGCACCTGCTCAGCCCCTCCGATTTGGACGAGGTCCAGGCAATTTTTGCAACGTCTTTCTGTCGCCTCGCCATGACAGATAGTGAGTGCCGATCGTGGTGAGTATCTAAAAGTCACTGACACCTTCACGCTCGAGACTCGAGAGCCGTATCGTTCGACCGCACTACACGGAGAAGAAAGCGATGCCGGTCCGACTCACCAAAGCGTCACCGCAACCGACGCGGTTCTTCGATGAGAACAGTCGACGGCGTGGATCGTCCCTCACGGTTGTCGCCTTAACAGCATTGTTCCTGGTAAGTGGCGCGACGAGTGGCCAAACCCGGCCGCAGCCCAAAAGCGGCAGCATCAGTGGACGCGTTGTCGCTGATGATGGCCGCGTCCTGGAAGGAGTGGTAGTTTCCTGCGGCTCGCTCGAGGGTGGCGCGGGTAGCCGCACTGCCATCACCGATGCCGAGGGCCAGTTTTCCTTCTCGGGCCTTGCGCCGTCCGCCTACAGGCTTTTCGCATATCAGGGCGGGTATGTTGTGGACGCAAGCGGCGGAATGGATCGGGTCACGAGGATAGGGGATATCATGACGCTCACACTTACGAGGGGTGGCGTCATCACCGGTCGTGTCACCAACGCCACTGGAGCCCCGGTCGTCGCCATTCCCGTGTCCGCGTCTCGGATCAAGGATTCGGAGGGACGCGCAACGCAATCAAGCGGATCCGTAGGCTCTTCGCGACAAACGGATGATCGTGGCATCTACCGTCTCTATGGCCTGCCAGCCGGCACCTACCACGTGATTGCAAACCCGATTAACAGCATGGGTAGCGCCACGGCTTATGATTTCGACGCGCCGACCTTTCACCCTTCCTCCAATCGAGAAACCGCCGCCGAAGTGAACGTACAGCAGGGCGTCGAGGCTACGGCGATCGACATCCGCTACCGCGATGCGCGGGGGAGTGTGATCAGCGGCATCATCGAGGGAGGGCCTGAAGCGACCTCCACCAATTTTGGAATTTCGGTGAGGGCATTTTCGCCAGGCGGTGCGGCGATTGTGGGGTCCAGCTATGGCAGCCTCGTCAATGGGGTTCGAACCTTCTCCATGGATGGCGTTCCGGATGGCGGCTACGACCTCATCGCGCAGGGCAGCGTATTCAATGCAACTCTGGACGAGGTATTTGGCGGGGCGCCTCGAAGGGTAACGGTCCGCGGGGCAGATGTGTCCGGAGTAAGACTGGTGATAACTCCCCGAGCCAGCATCGCCGGCAAGGTTGCTCTGGAGATTGAATCAGTACGACCAGAGAATTGTCCGTCCACTCGCGCAGCGACGCTGACCGAGATTGTCTTGAGAGCCCGGCGCGATCAGAAGACATCCTCGCAGGACTACGAGTTTTTTATGCCGCGTCTGGGAGGAATGGTGAACGAACAGGGAGAGTTCGCGGTGCGGAATCTGGGCCCCGCGCCTTACCGGCTGCTCGCCGATCTGCCAACTGAACATTGGTATCTCAAGACGATATCGATGCCAGCAGCCACGGCGGGAAGGAAGGTGGACCTCGGACGAATGCCCCTGCAAGCGCGCTCTGGAGATAAGATCG
>JBDTUW010000603.1:0-3546 GCA_040007555.1 Acidobacteriota bacterium
GGTCAAGGTGTAAGAGCGGCAGCAACCATGGGTAAGTTCTGGCACGGCCGATATGCTGACGCACATCGACGCTCTGAAGTTCCGACGCGAGCAGACGTGACGCCAGTCCCCGCGTCCATTCATTGAAATCGCCGAGGACAATTCGCTGTCCACTGAGATCGGAATTTCGTAGTATCTCGCCACTGATCAGTTGCTGGCCTTGATATCGTCGCTCAATAAACGCCGTTCCCAGATGGACGTTGAAGACGTGCAACGGCTCGGCGAGACCCAGATCGATGTCGGCCCGCAGGCAACCTCGCTGCTCACGACCTCGCCAGGTGATGTCGTAGTTTCGCGCCATGCGAACCGGAAATCGACTCAACAACGCGTTCCCGTAAGCGCCGCCACTCAGTCGTCGATTCTCACCAAGACAGTAGGACAGGTCCAACTCCTCGGCAAGATAGCGGGCCTGATTGTGTTCCCGTGAGGCTGTGTCGGCGCTGATCACTTCCTGCAGCGCGACAATATCCGCCTTGATCTCACGAAGCACCTCCGCAATCCGATCGGGGCGGACGCGTCGATCAAGACCGCGGCATTTATGCACATTGTAAGTGGCAATTCGAACAGAAGGCATATCGACGAGAGTGCGCCAGTAGCAAGCCTTCGGAGAGAAGCCGCATTCAGCTCCGAGCCAAGCTCTCCGGATCGTCCCTTGCGCAGTTATTGCTGCCGTTCAAGCAGGCGTCCCAACTGCTCGTGAGCACGTTCGAAGATCGACCGGTGTCGCCATTGCTCGAAGGAAACCTCGCGGCTGTCTGCCCGGTCACGCGCGAAATCCTCCGTCAGCCGTGCGGCGAGAGCCTGATCGAAGGCGGCGAGATTGACTTCGTCATTGAGTCCGAACGAACGATTGTCCAGGTTCGTTGAACCTACGACACTCCACTTCTTGTCGATCAGCAGGACTTTCGCGTGAATCATCCCTGGCTCGTACTCATAAATCCGCGCACCCGCTTCCAGCAGATCTCCATACAGGCGCCGGCTCGATCTGCGCGTCAGCAAATGATCGCTTTTTTCACTGGGAGTAATGATTTGCATCTTGACGCCTCGCTGCTTGATGGCTCGTACCAATTCAGCTCGCACACTGCGGTCAGGCAGGAAATAGGGTGTCGTGATCAGAATGCTTTCCTGCGCGGACGCGAGAAGTGTCTGAAAAAGCATCCTCGCGCGTGTCGAGCGTCCGGCCGAGGGTGAACTGTTGACGATCAGCGCGACCGTTTCGGCGTCAGACTCGAAGAGTGGAAAGTATTCGTTGCCAGTCTGAATCTCGCCACACGCTTCGAGCCAGTTCTCGGCAAAAGTGGCCTGCAGCCCCAGCACGGCGTCCCCTTCGACTCGAACCATAGTGTCCCGCCAGCGACGGTGGCCTTCGCGGCTGATGAGCCAATGGTCAGCGAAACCGGCCCCGCCAATAAAGCCAACCCGGCCGTCGATGATAATCAACTCGCGATGGGTTCGATTATTCATGCGCGGGAGCGTGTACCATCTGAATGGGTGGTACCACGTGACATTCCCGCCAGCTTCGCGCAGCTCCTTAAAGAAGCTTTCTCTGACGGCGAAGCTGCCAATTGCATCCAGGACGACACTCACCCGAACTCCAGCGCGGGCGCGCTCCGTCAGGGCTTCGACAAACCGACGTCCCACTTCACCTTTTTCGAAGATGTAGGCCTCGAGATTGATCGTATGCCGCGCCGCCTTTATCGCCGCGAGTTCCGCTTCATAAAACACCTCTCCATTCGCCAGTACCTCGAGAGAGGTTTTCCTGTGACCTTTCGAATCGGTGAGCGACTCGAGCATTCGCAGGAAATCCCCCGAATCGAGTGGCTCGCGAGGTTCGGTGGATATTTTGTAGTCAAGACCAGGTTCAAATAGGGCCAGGAACAGAACCAGGCTCTGCGCAAGAATGGCGACGATGGCAATGACGAGAAAAGTGGTCGAATTCATTGGTATCGAAACAAAACACCTTAGTTCACGATCTCAGGGCAAACATCATACCAGCCACAACACTCCAACAGCGGGACTCGCCGTTGTGCGGCTCGTACGGAGCCTGGGGCAGGGCTTGTCCCTGCCCGGTGCGGGGTGCGGCTTCGGAAGCCGGGCAGGGACAAGCCCTGCCCCTACGGCGTCTGTCGATCTTCAGGCGCGGCTGCCGCGACGCGAGATTGTCTGGCGACGGTTGCGCTGGCTCTCAATCCAACGCCGCTGGCCGGCCTTAATTGCAGCTTGTTCGGTGCGGTAGCCGGCACGTCGCGGACTGACTTCGAAATGGGCTGGGTCTTTCATACCGTATCGCCAGGCGAAGCCATGTTTGCGCATAATGCGCACCGTCTGCCGGCCTTTCGGTGTCAGGCGGCCGCGGCGGCCTGTCGCGACTCCACCAATATCCACGGCCAGACCTGCTTCGTGCATTGAGCTGCCCGGTCGCCTCGCTCCATAAACGCCGCGGCGCGCGCGACAGCGCCGGTTGCGGGCGCATAGATAAATGGAGCGTTGCTCGGCGTGCGAACGGAAGGTGCTATTGACACGAGGCCTGATGCCGCGTTGATTCATCTCGCGTATTGCGGCCTTCAATCGCACGCGGGCATCGTCATCCATGAAATGAACGCGGGCATGAACGCGGGCATGAACGCGTTCGGGATCTAAAGGGCGTGCGCGCGGAGTCCCGAATGCCTGGTTAAGACCAGGATTGATGGTGACCAGACAGAAAACAAGGGCGCAGCCGTGCGCGAGGCCGCGGAGGGGCGACTTAGTCTTAAATTCAAACATACGTGGCGAGCTCGACAACGAGTCGTTGGGTTTGAGGGTGGCCGAATTGTACTCAATTAACGCGTCTTCGCAAAGCTAAAAATGACTCTGTCTGCTGATCGAACAACATTGAGTATCGAGGAGAAACAAACCTCTTCCGTCGGTATCAGGGATCGGAATAAAACAGATCGACCCTTCGCGTGAGTCTTCTTGTCCCCCAACCGCACTGTTTCTGCTTTATTCGAACCGCAGCGCGATCATCGGGTCAACCTTCGCTGCTCGCCTCGCTGGAACATAGCAGGCTGCGAGGGCTACAGCGGTGAGCAGCAGCGTGACCACAATCAACGTCAGTGGATCGCTCGCGCTCACGCCAAAAAGCAAATTTGTCATCAGTCGAGTCAGGGCCAACGACACTGCCCACCCGATGGCCACGCCGGTAGCGGCGAGCCGCACTCCTTCAGACATGACCAGCCGCAGTACGTCTCTGCGGCCCGCCCCTAGTGCCAGGCGAATGCCGATTTCCTGTGTGCGTTGCGTCACGGCGTAGGAAAGCACACCGTAGATACCGAGGCTCGCCAGCAACAATGCAAGCGTCGCGAAAGCTGCCAGCAGCGTCATCCCGATGCGGCGCTGCGCGACATCCTCGGCCATGATTTGATCCATCGTTCTGATGTTTGAGACTGGCTGCGCGGGATCCACGGACCAGACGGCCTGTCTCACGCCTGCCACAAAGCTCAGCGGGTCGCCCGTTGTTCGAACCGTCAA
>JBDTUW010000604.1:0-3538 GCA_040007555.1 Acidobacteriota bacterium
CCAGCGGCGAAGTACGACGAGGATCGTCGCTCCCACGACCAGCAACATCGAGGCCGAGGCGAGAATGCCCGCAAACCTCAGCCTCTGTCCAAGTGCGACCGAGCCGAGCATCGCGACCGTGCCGGCAATCACCATCAGACAACTTGAGAGGGAGTAGGTCAGAGTCTCAATTGCGAGCGAATGCAACCGCGTTGCGAGTGGAAGCCTCTTCCCCAGTGCCGCCAGACGAGCCGGCTCTCCTACTAACGGACCCGCTGGGGTCAGATGTCCTGCCGCATCACCTATCAGACGCGCCTCGAAGAGTGCAGGGAATCCAATTCGCCTTTCCGGCCGGGGCAGCGATATCAACCAGGCCAGGGAACGCACCGCCACCCGGATCCCGGCGATCATGAGGATCGCGACAAAGCCCCCACCCATCGCGGAGACTCGATGGAGAATATCCGCGAGACCCGCCTGCCTGACCGTCACGATGAAGAGCGCAAAGGCCAGCAGGAGTGCGAGCGTGCCGAAAAGTCGACTGCCCCTGCTCATTGTGAACTCGGATACATTGCTGAGAGACTGACCAGACGATATTCGCCGTTCTCATGAACCACGGGAAGCTCAACGCGAGACGTTTGTGGCAGGACGGCGTAATGTGCGTTGTACTTCCCCCCAAGCGCTCTCAGCGAGTCGATAGATAGTCGGGCATAAGCGCGATCGATCAGGCGCCGATTCTCCAGGCCACGCCCAATGGGCAGACTCCCACCGGCAAGGTCGGTCAGACGCTCTGTCCATTCCCTAAGAAACTGCCCGCCATCCGGATTGATCTTGAATTCCACGACGCTCGATCGATCCGTGAGATACGTAAACCCGTACCGACCAGGTGGCGCGAGGTAAACAGTCGATTCTCCATTGGCCTTTATCCAAAGGCACATCTCAACCCAGTCCGACTTCTGTTCGTAGTATTTCCGGACTGCAAGTGAAAATCGCTCCGGTTGCCGGACAATGCTTCCCGCGTGTACAACGCCCGCGAGAATGAGTGCGGAGTAGCCTGCCCGCCTCGGCCATTGCGATGGCAACAGCCCGATGCTTTTGACCATGACAAGCCCGCCAAACACCGTCACGAGCGGGCTCAGCCGCGGGAATTGAAACTTGAGGGTCGTATTGAAATGAAGCCAGTTGTAGTCGATCGCGTGCAGCAGGATCAGCCCCGTCAGAAGGAGACTCATACCTGTAATTGCGCCTACTTTTGTCGCTTCGCCGTGGTCGCGACGCCGCAACCACCACGCGGCCCAGAGGAGCACTGTCAGATGCGCGAGGAACCAGAGACCTGCTGCCGTCGATGCAAGTTCAAAGTGATGCGGCATGCGAAACCGCAGGTAGTCGACCGAAAAGGAAGCATTTGAGACGCCACGCTGAAGCAGGCGCTGCGCGTTCCAGATGGCCGGAGCGGCCGGGATCAGGAACACGATCGCGAGCATCGCCGTTCCTCTCCAACCGAATTCCCTGAGTCGCATCGCGAAAAAGGGCGCGATCAGAAGAACAAAAATGAATCCGATCTGCAGATGAAGGAGGACTGTCAACCCGGCGAAGAATGCGCACAATCGCCAGCGCTTTTGCAAGAGTGCCGCCGTTCCGGCGAGTACGAAAGCGTGCGCCAGCGTCGTTGGCTGCACTTCCTGGTTGCCAACAAAGTTGTTTTCCTCGAGCCCCAGTCCGATCCAAAAAGCGCCCACTGAGAGCAGGAGCCCGATGAGTAGGTAAGCCCACGTCGAGAGATTCAGTGTTCGAGTCAGGTAGTAAAGCCCAGCGCTCAGTGCCAGAACGCTGAAGAGGTGAAGGGCGATGACAGCGCGGTCCTCTCCCAGCACGATCGATAATTGAGCCAGCACCCACGCAAAGACGCGATGATGGAAGAGCCTCAACTCGATATTGAAATCACCAGGCAGATACTCGGGGTTAATCAGACGTCTGACAACGGGCAGCAATCCCACGTGGTTGCTCGACCCGACTGCGATTCCACCATTGAAAGCGATGATGGATGTCGCAACGATGACAATGCTGGCGAGGGGAGCTAACGCGGAAACGGCCTTGTGGAGGCGACTGGACATTGCAGTCTCAAAAGGTCAGCCAGCTGCGCGAGTTGGCTGTGGGGCAATGATCAACCTGCCCGCTGGTGCTGGGATCTGTCGCCGATCTTCCCGGAAGGACAACGACCGCGGCCCGCCCAGTTCATCCACTGTTGCCTTGAGGAATGCGTCCTGGAGCTGCCGTAAATGCTCGACCCGACGACCCTCAGCCATGTCAAAAACTGCAAAGAGTACGGGACCGCTCTTCCTTGTATAAGCAATTCCGGCTAGTGCCGCGACGCCTCCATCGCTTTCGTGCAGTGTCCCGGTTTTTCCCACGATACTTCCCTCGAAGCGTTCATCTGAAAACCGATCACTGAGGGTGCTTGCATCAACACCAGCAATGGGCATGACGGAATCGGCCGTTAGCCCTCGCGCCTCAAGCCAGCCGACAAGGGATCGCAAAAGGGCAACCGTTCCCCGCGCTGAAAGTCGGTTGAAATCCAGTCCGGATCCGCGCGAAATGAATACCGACTCCGGATCAAGGCCGAGTCGTTCAACAACAAAACGTCTTACCCCTTCCGGACCGCCGACTCGCTCCGAGAGCAATTCGGCCATCGCGTTGACGCTGTGCGCATTCTGATAATAGATGATCTTCAGCAGCGGCTCTGACTCGAGTGTCAGCAGCAGTTCGCCGCGTTTACTCTCTGGCGAGAGCGGTTCAAAGAGTGTTGATCCATTGATTGCGAGCCGGCTCTGGCGCCGAAAAACCGCCGCAGAAACATCCGTCTGAGTATTGTAATTGCAGTTGAAGGTCCCGGCGATAACAAGATTGCCGGTGACACGGCGAACGCCGAGATTGCGTAGCGCGTCGCCGATGGAGCGCGCGTCAGGGATTGAGAAGGAAGGGTCAGCGCCACTCGAGAGAACCAGGTCGCCCTGGAGGACACCCGTCCGTTTGTCTATCTCGCCTCGACAAAGGAACTCAGTGCGAAACCGAAGGTCCACTCCCAATGCCTCAAGTGCGGCCAGGCTTGTTGCCAGCTTGATGACTGAGGCCGGGTTCATCGGAACGTCTGCGTTGATTGCAGCGAGTGGCTCTGACGTATTCAGCGACTCGATATAGACGCCGTGCTCGCGTAGGTCGCGGCCTTCAGTCAGGAGCGCGCTTTGAAAATGAGCCAGCGCCGGGGTTACTCGATTGGCCGCTCTCGGAGTCCGCACCGGAGGGGTCGCTTCAGACACGGTAGCTGGAGCGAGCGTAAGCAACAGAACCGCCAGACAGGCCAAGTTTGTTCTCATACGATGCAGCAAAGCCTTTGTTCGAGTTGGTCATTATTGACTCAACAAACTCAACAATAAACTTACAGACTGTGTGTGGCGAAAGCAAGTGCTTTTTCTGGCAGGCTATGACGGAGGCGGCTAAGCGCCTCGACCTTTTCCGCCGCGCTCGATCTTGGAGTGCGCGCGGCTTGCCGCCGCTTTTCTTC
>JBDTUW010000605.1:0-3533 GCA_040007555.1 Acidobacteriota bacterium
TCAATCACGGACACGGCAGAGTGCGGATGGAATTCGACATCCCGAGCCGTGGGTTGATCGGGTTTCGGAACGAATTCCTCACCGAAACGAAGGGCACCGGCCTCCTCAATACCCTCTTCCTCCGCTGGGATAAGTGGCAGGGAGAATTGCCGGGCCGCGGCACCGGCAGTCTGGTCGCCGATCGGCCTGGGCAGACAACCGGCTACGCGATCTACAATCTGCAGGAGCGCGGTGAGCTTTTTGTGAAACCCGGCCTCGCGGTCTACGAGGGGATGATCGTCGGGGAGAACTCGCGGGGTGTGGACCTTGATGTCAACATCATCAGGGAGAAGAAGCTGACAAACATGAGAGCTTCGTCTGCCGATGAGGCGCTTCGACTCGTGCCGGTGAGGGATCTGACACTTGAGCAGGCAATCGAGTACGTCGTCGACGATGAGCTCGTCGAAGTAACTCCAAAATCAATTCGCATGCGAAAGAAAACGCTGGCAGCAAATCAACGGCCAAAGAGCAAGAAGGAATAGCAACGCAAAGACATCCTGATTTTGGATTTTAGATTTTTGATTTTGGATTGCCGGAGGATCTGACATCAAATCAGCACCTTCGTTCCGGCAATCCAAAATCCAAATCTAAAATCCAAAATCAGGATGCCTGCCCCCACGCCTCCCGCTTTACTCAACCCGATAGTTTGGCGATTCCTTCGTAATCAGTACATCGTGGACGTGCGACTCACGCAGACTCGCGGCGGTGATTCTCATGAATCTGCTTTTTTGCTGCAGCTCGGCGATGTTCCTACATCCGGTATAACCCATCCCCGCGCGCAACCCACCAACCATCTGTCCGATCAGCGCCGATAGGGCTCCCTTGTAGCTCACACGACCCTCGATCCCTTCTGGGACAAGCTTGCTTTCGATCTCCTCACGTTCCTGGCTATATCTGTCCTTGCTACCCTGTTTCATGGCAGCCAGCGATCCCATACCGCGATAGGCCTTAAAGTTTCGGCCCTGGAAGAGGATGATCTCCCCCGGAGACTCGTCTGTGCCGGCAAGCAGCGAGCCAACCATGACAGTGTCGGCGCCCGCGGCGATGGCTTTCGTGATGTCGCCGGAGTGCTTAATCCCGCCATCAGCGATGACAGGTACACCTGATCCGGCGGCGGCCCGGGCGCATTCCGCGATGGCAGTGATCTGCGGAACACCCGCGCCGGTAACAACGCGCGTGGTACAGATGCTTCCTGGCCCGATACCGCACTTGACCGCATCGGCGCCTGCCTGAATAAGGGCCTTTGTTCCCTCGCTGGTCGCGACGTTGCCGGCAATCAATTGCATCTGAGGATAGTGGCGCTTGACCTGACGCACGGCATCAATGACACGCGAGCTGTGTCCATGAGCGGTGTCGATCGCGAGAATATCGACCCGCGCCTTGACCAGTTCAGCGGCACGCTCAAGATAGTCCCCAGTGGCTCCTATCGCTGCTGCCACCCTCAACCGTCCGATCTCATCTTTGGCGGCATTGGGGTATTTGATGGCCTTTTGAATATCCTTGACGGTAATCAGGCCCTTCAGTCTGTAGTGATCATCAACGACAAGAAGCTTCTCGACCTTGTGGCGTTGGAGGATGCCTTCTGCCTGGGCGAGGGTCGTCCCGACAGGTACTGTGATGAGGTTGTCCTTGGTCATCGCTTCGGAGACCGGAAGGTCGAGGCGAGTTTCAAAGCGGAGATCGCGGTTGGTCAGAATACCGACAAGCCGTCCCTCTTCCGTGACAATCGGCACCCCAGAGATTTTGAAGCGCCTCATGACGTCGAGCGCGTCACGAATGAGGCGATCAGGTGTGATCGTCACGGGGTCGACGATCATTCCCGACTCAGACCGTTTTACCTTATCGACCTCATCCTTTTGTGCGTCGATAGGTAGGTTCTTGTGAATGACACCGATGCCACCCTGCTGCGCGATCGCAATTGCCATTGGGCTCTCGGTGACCGTGTCCATCGCTGCGCTGAGGATTGGAATATGAAGGCTGATCCCGCGCGTGACGCGCGTTATGGTATCGGTCTCGGCCGGCAGGACTTCGGAAAAGGCCGGTATAAGCAGGACATCGTCAAAGGTCAATGACTCGATCAGGTTCTCAGAAATCATCGAATTACCCCATAAAAACGGAATCGCGCGTGCCGGAGCACGCGCGGAAGTAATGACACACGAACTAAAGAGCGCAGGCCAAGTGCGGGAGCGACCACACGTCCGGTCGCGTCCCTCCCGGGGGAAAGGCCGGGCTACTGCAGGAATTGCTCGTAGTTCTCCTTGCTGATAACGACATTCTTCATCCTCGTTCCCTGTGTGGGTTCGAGCTTCATAAGGCGCCCGTTGAGCTCGGCACTGATGGCGGCAACGTTTCCAAGATCGAGCGTCAGCTTCTCTGCTGCGACAAAATCGAGGGCCTCACCCGACCGTAAGGTCTTCTCCAGCGCAGGTTGCTCATCAACCTTGACCCGCGTCCAGCAGTCACCATTAGTAGCTGCGATTCTGAGCCGCAACTCACTTGTAGCAGCAATGGTTGCCGATGGACTTGGTGCGGGAGTTTCGGTGGGCGTGGATGTGGCCAGGGGACTCGGTGTGGTTGCCTCGGGCGTCGGATCGCCACTTGTCGTGGCCGAATACTGATACGCGGCATAGGCGCCGGCACAGAGGATCATGAAGATCAGCGCTGGCAGCCAGAAGCGGCCCGAAGATGAACGTTCCTCGTCAAGATAGGAAACGGAAGTCTTTTGCGGCTCGCCGCCCTTTTCTGCCAGCTGTTGGTCGTACCGGATGAGGACCTGCTCTTCATCGAGTCCAACATGTTTGGCGTATTTTCGGACAAAGGAGCGGTTAAAAATCCCCCCGGGAAGCTCATCGTAGATGTCGTTCTCGATCGCCTGGAGGAAACGCATGCCTATGTGCGTCGATTCCGATATCTTACGGAGAGTGACGCCACGCTCCTCACGTGCCTTCTTGAGATCCTCGCCCAGTGATGGCATCTGTCTACTCGGCCTCTTAGCTGACTTCGGTGGGGAAAGTGTCTCAGGTGACGACACAGGAACTAAAACTGTATCTTATGTAAATCGTCCGGCAGTGTCAATTTTTTGTAGTGGTTCATCTTCATCGGAGAAGAACTTACGCGAGGTTCAAAGAAGAAGTGCACGGGTCTCTGCGACTTTTTTCGCATCTCCACCTTTGTCGCGCCTCTCCGCAATTACCGCGAGTCGAGCTGCACCCCGAGTCGTGCGGCATCAGTAACTGGCTCCTCACAAGTGAAATCTACACAAACATAAGCTGCCGGTCTGTTTCCGGAAAGTTGCCGCCCCTCGAGCAGAGGTATCTCGGCCGCCCCTCCACCACCCGGAGGACCGAGCGCCACGACTCTATTCGGTTGATATCGGCTAAAAATCGTCTTCAGGAGCGCCTCTGTTTCCGATTCGTACCGATCGCCAATAACTGCGACTTCCAAACCAGATCCCAGGAGAAGGTCAAAAGCGCAAAGCGCGTGGCCAAAAGCAC
>JBDTUW010000606.1:0-3530 GCA_040007555.1 Acidobacteriota bacterium
ACCGCACACCCGCACTCCTGCCGTGGCTCTCCCTCCCCCTGCCGTATGTAACTCACCTCTCCCCCTGTCCTCCCCGGAGTCCGCCCTTGCCGGCCGACTCCGTCTGATCTCGTCGACTCCCTTCGGTCGCGAGATCAACCAGTTCGCTATTCGCGAGGGAAGAGTTCGAGTCACGAAAGCGTCCTTTCGATCTTTCCGCCATCCCGAGACTACATCATAGCCCTCGTCGAGCTTTGCGAGCAGCCTCCCGATGTCCTCAGGATCGTTCTGCAGATCGGCATCCATGGGAACAAGTATCTGACCCCGGGCCGCGTGTATGCCCGCAACCATCGCTGCCGTCTGGCCGTAGTTGCGGCGAAAACCGATGACCCGCGACCGTGTGTCACGGCGGGCGATCTCTTCCAGACGCGCGAAGCTGCGATCGGTGCTTCCATCGTCGACATAAATGACTTCAAAGGTTCGGCCAAGCCGCGTCATGGCTTGCCCGATCGAGGCCTCGACCCTTTCGAGATTCTCCTCCTCGTTGAAGACGGGTACCAGAATGGAAATGTCCGGTTGGCCGCCAAGCTGAGGTGCCCTGTGCTCCACTTGGTCGAGGCGTGGTTGATTCATTCGTGTCAATTCTCCACGAGCGGCTTGCGCGCGGTGCAAATCAACGAAACTCCAAACGGAAATGAGTGTCGTCGTAACGGGCCCGCCTCCGCCGCAAAGGCCCGAGTCAGCATCCGATTGATCATTGGATGGTTGATCTCGTTCTCCGTCTGGCCCGTTCGTCCAAACAGCGTCAGCAACCTTCGCCCCAGCCAGATCGGTAGAAACATTACCACGTTGGCATAGCTGAGACGCTCGATGCGCAGGCCCGCCTCTTCGACAACTCTTTGCAATTCTCGCAATCGGTAGCGTCGCTTGTGCCCCGACTGGTCGTCATTTGGTCCCCAGAGCGATTTGAAGGCGGGGACGAAGATGATTGCCGGCGCGCCCGGCTTCAGGACGCGCGCGATTTCGGCAACACCTCGATGGTCATCGTCGAGATGCTCGATGACATCAAGAGCGGTCACCAGATCGAAAGTACCAGATGCAAACGGCAGATCAGTCGCGCTTGCACAAAGAACCCTTTGCTGGCCGCGTTTGCGGCAATAGCCCAGCGCCATTGGCGAGACATCAATTCCCTGAACGTCGCCGAATTGCTCGAGGCGCGCCAGGGTCGCTCCTGTCCCGCAACCTATATCAAGGATTTCCCTGCCATCTCTTCGGGCAGGCTCCTCGAGTGCATCCTCGATCTGCGCAAAGACGATTGCGCGTCTGCCCACAAACCACCAATGATCATCTTCGACATCGAACATGACCTGATAGTTGAGCGGTCGCATCTGCTCGTGCGCGCCGGCGCTCTCGCTGGTCTCAGTTCCAGTGTTAACGCCCCTCTTCAGGCTGGTTGTGTCACTGCGCATTCACCGCCTCATGGTGTGTGACGATGCGGCCAAGTCCGCGCCAGCTGTTTCGATTGTGCCACGATATCTCGATACCGTCGGCGCGGGCCTCCTGGAACCATTCAGCGAACTCTTCGCGGCTGATGTAATGGGCGATTGGAGCGGTCAGATGATCATGCACAATGTTGTGAATCTCCCGGAAGGGAAAGCGTGAAATATAGGTCAGATACTCGCCGTAAAAGGTTTTGCGGGCAATCCCGCTGGCCTCAAGCGGCCGATAACCCAGCTTCAGGATCGAGTAGAGAATCACTGTGGGAATGTATGAAAGATGATAGAGCATTCGAAATGGGAGTCGCGAAGTCAGATTTCTTCGAAGCGGGTTTACGAGGTGGATCAGCCAGCCATTGTTCTCGCGCCCGTAGACCCAGCTCGAGATGGATCCTCCGGGGCGCAACAGAGCGGCCAGCGCCAGAAAAGCGAGCTTCGGATCGGGAAGATGATGAAGTACGCCGACAGAAAAAGCATAGTCAAACATCGGCTTGAACGGTAACTGGTAGATGTCGGCCTGAATGATGTGGACGTTGGGTTGGTCCAGAGTATTGCGATAGGCGGCGTCTACCGCTTCGCTCAGATCCACGCCGATGACAGCCCGTGCTCCCCAGGTCGAGACGAGATGCGTATGACGGCCCTTACCGCATCCTGCCTCGAGCACGACTTTACCTCGGACAAACTCTGGAGTGATGGGGTATATCCAATCGAGGAACTGAACTTCGTGATGGGGTCCGATCTGGTCGAAAGTGAGCCATTGGGCACCGAAGTTTCTGGCAGTGGCGCTTTGCTCGATTGATGAGACGTTGACGAATCTGGGAATCCCACCTTTAACCGGGAAGGTCACAGCACAACCAAGGCACTGGAGCACGCCGGCAAGTATCTCACCAGCGCGATCCTCATCGGTGATCACCTGAAAGCCATCGCGACAGATCGGGCATTGCAGAAACTCCAGAAGACTTTCCTTCATTGCTTGGAACCCCTTGGGCCGTGAGAACCGCGATTGTACGGCGAGCCAAGTGGGAAAGGCAATTAGCAGGGGGCAGGGATCAGGGGCCAGGGAAGAAGGGGAGAAAGAGGAGCCCGCCGTTCCTAGTCCCGCCTTAGGCGGAATGTTACCGTACCCGAGATTCCGCCTATAAGGCGGGACTACGAACGGCGGCTCCCCATCTCCAATCCCCCATCTCCCCATCTCCCTGACCCCTGACCCCTGCCACCTGTTCTCTGCTATCATCGACCCGAGGATGGATTTGAAATGGTGATCAACATAATAGGCGGAGGACTGGCCGGATCCGAGGCGGCCTGGCAGGCAGCCAAACGCGGCGTTCACGTCCGCCTCTTCGAAATGCGACCGGTCCGCTCGACCGGTGCCCACCGCACCGACTGCCTTGCCGAACTTGTTTGTAGCAATTCGCTCAAGTCCGATGAGGAAGGCTCAGCCTCCAGACTACTCAAGGACGAGCTGCGCGCCGGCGATTCTCTCCTGGTGCGGCTTGCAGAACAGAACTCCGTTCCTGCCGGTGGAGCGCTTGCCGTAGACCGCGAGCGCTTTTCGCAAGCCGTCACCGCCGAACTCTCCCGCCATCCGAACATAGAACTCAGACGCGAAGAAGTGACTTCAATTAATGACGATGAAGTAACCGTCGTCGCCGCGGGTCCCCTCGCGTCATCGGCTCTGACGGCAGATCTGGCGCGACTCACCGGCGAGAGCGGCCTCTACTTCTTCGATGCAATCTCACCCGTGGTAGATGGGGAGACCATCGATATGAGCATCGCATTCCGCGCCGCACGCTACGGCAAGGGTGGTGATGACTACGTCAACTGTCCGATGTCGAAAGAGGAATACGCCGTCTTCTACGACGCGCTGGCGGCGGCGGAATGCGTCATGCCGCACGACGGAATGGAAGATGACCGGAAGTTCTTTGAGGGATGCCTGCCGATTGAAGAGCTGGCGCGGCGGGGCCGTGACACGCTGCGGTTCGGGCCGATGAAGCCGGTCGGCCTGGTCGATCCCCGGACCGGTCGCGAGCCCTACGCGGCGGTGCAGTTGCGGCT
>JBDTUW010000607.1:0-3530 GCA_040007555.1 Acidobacteriota bacterium
TCGACTCGGCGATTGACCAGATGCGAACCGGGAGAGGAACTGCCATCGGTGACGCGATTGTCTTCGCCAGGAAGAAGCTTGATCAGACCGGGTATTCAAAGCTGAACATCCTGACGATTACCGACGGCGAGAACACCAGCGGAGAAGACCCTGGAGCCGTCGCTCGTGCCCTGAATAAGTTGCCTTCAAGCCCCGCTCTGTACCTGATCGGCTTCGACGTTGCAGCAAATACATTCAGAGCCGTTAAGGACGCTGGAAGCCTGGTTTTTTCGGCGAACAACGAGGCGGAACTGCGGAGCACCACGGATTTTGTATTGGGCACGAAGATTCTGGCGGAGCGGCCCGAGTAAGACCGCGTTTGCGTTCACAGGCGGCGCGGTTTCTGTGGGCGCAGCAGGCCGAGGACGGAGGCTTTCATAGCCAGACCTACGGTCTGCTGCGCTCAGGGCAGTCGCTTACGCCTCTTGTTCTCGGTGCTCTTCTTGGCGTCCCGGCGACTGTGTTGCCTCCACCGCGCGGGGCTGTCGATCGCGCCCTTGAGTTCCTCAAAAAGAACACGACTCAGGATGGCGTCGTGGGCCGGATGGGCGATTCCGTGGATTATCCCAATTACGCCACTGCTCTTGCTCTGACCGTGATAGTCAAGGCACGACGCAGAGATTACGAGCGCGAGATTGCACCGATTGCCGCGCAACTTCGCACCCAGCAGTTTAGCGAAGCGAATGGCTGGAAACGCGAAGAAGCTCCCTACGGTGGCTGGGGGATTGGCGGTGCACTTCATGTGCCACCGGAAGCAGGTCATGTCGATCTATCAATGACCCGCTACGTGATGGAGGCGCTTGCAGCGTCCGGCGTGCCGCCTTCCGACGCAGTCATGACGCGCGCACTTGTTTACCTGGATCGTTCGCGGAATGCTGATGGTGGCTTCTATTTTTCGCCGGTTAACGCGGATACGAACAAAGCTGGTGAAGCCAAAGATGGGTTCGCGAGCTATGGCACGACGACGGCAGACGGCTTGCTGGCGCTCCGCGCCGCTGGAATTCCAGATACTGACGAACGAATCGCGAGCGGAGTTCGGTGGTTGAGAGCTCATCATCAGCCCGACCGTGCGCCCGGTTTTGACCTCGAGCCATATCAGACTTGGGCAAGCGGGCTTCGCTTCTATTACGCGGATGTGATTTCCCGAGTCCTCCCAGACCTTCCCGTATCACTGCCACCCCAGGAAGCCGACGGGAGCTTCCGCAATGCAAACAACCTCGTCAAGGAAGACGACCCGCTGATCGCAACTTCTTTCGCGGTCAATGCGCTCTCCCAACGGTGAGAGGTTGGTGATCCTTTTCTGATCGTCAACTGCCTTCGAAGCTCAGACGTCGAGATGCCAGATGTGAGAGAATGGTCCGCGAACAATACTCTCAAAGGATGTGACTCGTTTGGGGACGTTCCCCTTGCATGTCACTTGATCAAATCTAAACGCTGGAGGTTGACTGGATGAGTTTCGCTACTTCTACCTGCCGCCGACTGTTTCTTTTGCTTCTCGCGGTAGGGACCCTTGCCGGCCTCGGGCAAGTGAGCAGTGGGCAAACGCCGTTCAGGCCGACAACGGTATTCCTCGTCCGCCATGCGGAGAAGCAGGCGACGCCTGCTGCCGATCCATCGCTGACAAGCGACGGTGAGCTGCGCGCAAAGAATCTGGCCCGTGCCCTGTCGAAGGCTGGCGTCAAGGCGATCTTCACTTCCCAGTTTCTTCGTACCAAGGAAACTGCGCGTCCACTGGCAGAGGCTGCCAGTGTAGCTCCAGTGGTAATTTCCATACAGCCCGACCCGTCCGATCGACGTAAGATATCGGAGCAGTCCATCAGGAATCTTGTGGATGGCATTTATTTGAATGCTGGTGGAGCAGTACTCGTGGTGGGACATTCGAATACGGTGCCACTTGTCATCGCGGCGCTCGGTGGTGGGCAGGTGTCTGAGATACCGGAAACGGAATTCGATAATTTGTACGTCGTGACAATCTACGAGAAGGGTAAGGCCAAGGTCGCACAATTGAAGTATTAGCCCGCTCACTGGATACGTTCAAAGTACCAATCGAGAGTAATCCGCTCGTTGTCCTTCCAGGTTGTCCCGCAACGAATGACGAAGGGTATTTCGCGACCTTGACCCGGGAGCTCGTCCGGATGTTGGAAGGTGATACTCGACCTATTCGAGGGATTGCTCGCCGCACGTAAGCCTTCCGGAGTACTTGCCATGAAGAGACCTGCCATCGTGCTTGCGCTCCTCTTCCTGATCCTGATCGCGCCGGTACGCGCGGCCACGCTCAGTATAGAGATTCGCGACTTGTCAAATAAACCGATTCCTGGTGTCGTTATTGCCTACTCATACAACGGAACTCCTCCGGCCATGTCTGGGGGCGGCAGTGTCACGACCGATGCCGAGGGCAAGGCCACTCTCATCCATCCCGGGCTTGGAGGCAGCAGCTGTCTGCTGCTCTCGGCGATCACCTACTCGATCAGTAAACAAGGATTTCAGTTTACCCAGACCTCAGGATCGCTTCCCTGTGGCCCTGTTTCCTCCGATCTCTCGGTCACGGGGACGGACCTCCCAAAGATCACCTCGGTGTCGGCAGCAAGCTACGAGGCGCGACTTACGGGCAACATGATCGCGGCTACCTTTGGTACGAACCTCGCAGCATTCACCGAATTTGCGGTCAGCGGCCTCGAGACATCTCTTGCAAACCGGTCGGTGCTAATCAAGGACACGAGAGGCATCGAGAAAGCCGCGGAACTCTTGTTTGTGTCTCCGGGCCAGATCAATTACATCGTGCCTGGGGACCTCTCTGAAGGTATCGCGACGATCAAACTCGCGGCCAGCGACGGCTCAGCAGTTGGGGCCGAGTTTGCGGGGATTCGAAATATCGCGCCCGGAGTATTCGCTGCAAATGCCGACGGACGTGGGATTGCTGCGGCCCTCATCGTTCGCGTCAAGCCCGGCAACATCCAGTCTTACGAACCGGTTGCAACGCTCGATGAGGCGCTGGGTAGGTTTGTCGCACGCCCGATTGACCTGGGTCCGGCCTCGGAGGTGGTCTATCTGACGTTGTTTGGGACCGGCTGGCGAAATACGGCCTCGATCGCGACCACGACGGTCGTGATTGGCGGCATCACATCAGAATTGCAATACGCCGGCGTGCAACCGACGATCGCCGGACTGGATCAGATCAATGTTCGCCTCTCACGCGATCTGATCGGCAGGGGCGAAGTCACCGTGGCGGTGGAAGTCAGCGGCGTTTTCGCCAAACCCGTGAACATCAACATCAAATAGCACCCGCCCGTAAGGATGAATTCGAACACATCGCGCCAATCAAACTGCCGGCAGGGGTGTTGGTACGGGCTGTGAACTTTGGTGGCAGCCGGTGCTTCGTTGCCTGCTCAAAAGCGTATGCGAGTCTGATCAGGGTTGGTTCACTCCAGGCTCTCCCGGCAAAAGAGATGCCGATCGGCAGATCAAAGGCGAAGCCCGCAGGGACGGTGATG
>JBDTUW010000608.1:0-3529 GCA_040007555.1 Acidobacteriota bacterium
CAACTATGTCTGGTATGACATCAATAAGAATGGTATCCAGGATCCCAACGAACCACCGATCCAGGGTGTCACGGTTCAGCTCTACGCGAGCAATGTGTTGCTTGCGTCGACGGCGACAAATGCCGTCGGTCAGTACTACTTCAACGCATCAAATGTGGCAGGCGGAATTCAGCCAGGGATTGCCTACGAGATCCGCATCGCGCTCGCAGATGCAGCACTCGGTGGCAAGCTGCTGACGATCGCGAATGCTGGCACCGACCTTCACGATTCCGACGGGATCGCCGTCGGCGGTAATGCGGTTGCTGGTGCTTCGATTCCAATTCTCGGAGCCAACGATCATACATTTGATTTTGGCTTCGCCGATCCGGTCTTCGATGCGGATCTTTCCATCACCAAACGGGCGGCGCAGAACTGCGTCGAGCCTGGAGACAGGGTCACCTATATCGTGACCGTGACCAACAACGGTCCGGCGGTCGCAACCGGCGTTGTGGTTACCGACGACCTGCCCTTTGGGTTGATCCTGGACACCGTTAATCCGTCGCAGGGTAGTTGTAATCTTCTCGATCCGATGACCTGTAATCTCGGTTCGCTTGGAGTGCAGCAAAGTGCGACGATCACGATCACCATGAGTGTGCCGCCGAATCCGCCGGTCAAGACGTTTACCAACAGGGCGACGGTGACCGCCAACGAGCCCGATCCCAACCCGGGCAACAACCACGCGCAGGCTACCGCCTGTCTTCTGGTGCCGGGTAATCCTGACACGCCAGTCGGTCCGGGCGAGTTCTTCCCGACTGGTACCATCAACGACCAAAAGGCTGGTTCGGTGTTGTTCTACAACTACTACACCTCGAGCGCATCGATCCCGAACCTGCACAACACCCGGATCAACATGACGAATACAAACCCAGCTCAGTTTGTCTTCGTTCACTTGTTCTTTATAGATGGGAACAGCTGTAGCGTCTCGGATCGCTTTGTCTGTCTGACGGCGAACCAAACGCTAACGTTCCTGATGTCGGATCAGGACCCGGGAACGACGGGATACCTCGTTGGGGTCGCAATCGATGACGTCATCGGGTGCCCGCTGAACTTTAACTATCTGATCGGCGACGCGTTCATCAAGTCGATAGATGGGCATCAGGCAAATCTCGCTGCTGAATCCATCGGGAAGATTCCGGGTGAGAGTGCACAGTCGTGCGATGGCGGTTCGGTGACGACCAATCTGGTCTTCAACGGTACGCCGGGAAATTACGAACGGGTGCCGAGAACGCTCGCGGCATCTAGTGTTCTCGACTACAACAGTGGAAATCGAGCACTGCTGATCATCAACCGCTTCGGCGGCGACTTCCTGACAAGTGCAGCGACGATCCCTCCATTCTTCGGGATACTGTACGATGACCAGGAGGCCGCGAGAAGCTTCTCTCACCCGCAGGCGGGCTGTCAGCTCGTGAGGGTTCTGAGCGATAGCTTCCCGCTCACGGTGCCTCGCTTCAGCGTCCACGTCGGCACTGGAAAAACGGGTTGGCTGAAGTTCTTCGCCGCTGATGATGTAGGCTTGATGGGAGCGATCATCAACTACAATCCGAATGTCGCGACCACGAGCGGCGCATTCAATCAGGGTCGTAATCTTCACAAACTGACGTTTGCGACATCGGAGACGATCAGAGTTCCGGTGTTCCCAGCGCACTAAATCTCCTCTCGTTGAGTTGGAGATTGGTCTCGACCGGTCAGGGAGTTGCAAGCTCCCTGACCGGTTTCTTGTGTCGCGGGATTCCCGATCTAAAGGGAGGCCCGGTTTGAAAGGGAAAAAAATGGACCGGCGTGACTTTATTGCCTCAGGAGTTCTGACGAGTGCTGTAGTTGCAGGAGCGCGGGGCGTGAGCGCGGGCCAGTTAGCACCCGCTCGCAAGTTCAAGCTGAAATATGCCCCCCACTTCGGCATGTTCAAGAATCACGCTGGTGAGGATCTAGTCGACCAATTAAAGTTCATGGCAGACCAGGGCTTCACCGCTCTTGAGGATAACGATCTTCCCGCGCGCCCGGTCGCCGATCAGGAGAGGATTGGCCAGGCGCTGTCAAAGCTCGGTATCGAGATGGGCGTCTTTGTCGCGACGAAGGATTTCAAGAATCCTACTTTCGCGCTCAATCGTCCGGAGATACGGGAGCGGTTCCTTGCCGATATCCGGCTCGCCGTCGACGTCAGCAAACGCGTCAACGCGAAATGGTGCACCGTGGTGCCCGGTTGTTACGACCAGCGGCTCGAGTGGGACTATCAGACCGCCAACGTTATCGATAACCTGCGCCGGTGCGCCGAGATCTGCGAGAAGGCCGGACTGATCATGGTCATCGAGCCCCTCAACCATCGTCGCGATCATCCGGGGCTGTTTCTTTCCAAGGTCCCGCAGGGCTTTCTGATTTGCCGGAGTGTTAATAGTCCCTCGTGCAAGGTTCTCTTTGATATGTATCATCAGCAGATCACTGAGGGGAATATCATTCCCAACATCGATCTCGCCTGGACTGAGGTAGCCTATTTTCAGGTTGGCGACAATCCTGGCAGGAAAGAGCCGACCACGGGCGAAATGAACTATCGGAACATTTTTCGCCATATCCATTCCAAGGGATTCACGGGAGTCGTTGGAATGGAGCATGGCAACAGTAAACCTGGCAAAGAAGGCGAGATCGCCGTAATTCAAGCATATGCCAACTGTGACAGCTTCTGATAGGAATGACACGCGAAGTGACCGGACTTGCGGGGAAGGGAACATGATGTCGAGGCTTTTTGCGCGCTATACGGCTGCCGTGAGACTCAGCTCCGCAATGAGCGCGACGCTGATTGTTGCGGTGTTACTCATCGCGCCGCTGTTTGCGACCGTGAGCACAGGTCGCTCGGAGGACACGATTCCGCCTGACATCAGCCAGGCCCTGGACACTATTTCCGTCGACTCCCTACGCGGACATCTGTCGTTTATCAGCTCTGACGTTCTCGAAGGGCGCGCCACGCCTTCCCCTGGCCTCGATATCGCCGCCGAGTACATTGCCGCACAGTTTCGCCGGGTGGGTCTCGAACCTGTTGGAGACGATGGCTACTTTCAAACCGCGAAGTGGAAGCTCGTGGAATCTCCAATTGAAGGCTTTGCGTTGAAGCTCTCTAATGCAGGTGGGTCGATGAGTTTTTCGACGCGCCAGGTAAGCAGCGTCGGTGATAAGCCGCTCTCAAGGAGCGGATCTCAAATCTCAAAGCTCGACGCCGACCAGCTATCCGCAAATTCAGCTGCAGCTACCGGCAAAATTGTGATCGTTGAATCAGCCGGTGCGGCAGTCGAGACCGCGCGTCGGTTCAGCCAATTAGCCTCAACGGCCGAATTGGTGATCGTTGTAGATCGGTCGACGTCTGTTGGTCGGGGACTGCCGGGACCGAGACTCATCGATCCCGAGCGACTGCTGGCAACGCCTGCGTCGGCTCCGCCAGTGCTGATCGTGCACGACCCGCGAATGGGCGCATTTTATGATGCGCTGCCATCGGGGGACACTG
>JBDTUW010000609.1:0-3529 GCA_040007555.1 Acidobacteriota bacterium
ATCCACTCGTTCGCTGCTCCCGCTCGCGGCCTTTCTGCTTTTTTTTGCACCGTCGAACTCCGAGGCTCAAATGAAGCAACCAAACGCGGCCCAACCCAAACTACGCTTCATCAAGGCAAACGGTATCAAGCTGCGAATCGCGGAAATGGGCAAGGGACCGCTCGTAATTCTCGTTCATGGTTGGCCGGAGTCATGGTATTCGTGGCGGCATCAGCTGCCCGCTTTGGCCGCAGCTGGATATCGTGCAGTTGCGCCTGATATGCGCGGATACGGCAAGTCAGATAAACCGCAGGCGGTCGAAGACTACGATATACAGCACCTGACAGGGGATCTGGCAGGGATCGTCGATGCACTCGGCGAGAAGGAAGCGGTGCTCATCGGGCACGACTGGGGTGCGATCGTTGCGTGGCAGGCGCTGCTTCTTTACCCTCAACGATTCAAAGCTTTGATAGCGATGAGCGTGCCGTACAGCGGTCGACCGGCGCAGTCTCTCGTCCAGAGTCTTCGACAAAGCCGCGGTGACAATTTCTACTACATTCTCTACTTCCAGGAACCGGGTATCGCAGAGCGCGAGTTTGATGCGGATCCGCGCGCTATTATCAGCCGCCTCTACCTTTCGCCTGATTCGCCGCGGGAAGCTCCGCAGGTGACGGATCCCAAGAGAGCTGCGGGGGGATGGATACCACGACTCGGCGCACCGAAGGGATTGCCTGCATGGCTGACGCAGAGTGATCTCGATTACTACGTCGGGGAGTTCAAGCAGTCAGGTTTTCGCGGTGGTATCAATTACTATCGGAATTTCCATCGAAACTGGGAAACGACTCCACAGCTGGCGGACGTGAAGATCACAGCGCCAGTGCTATTTCTCGCCGGTGAGAAGGACCCCGTCATTCGAGGAGCGACGGCCGATGCACTAACAGCTTCGATGAAGACGGCTGTCCCTGGGCTGCGGAGAGTGACGCTGATACCAAACACGGGCCATTGGGTGCAGCAGGAACGACCTGCAGAAACAAACGACGCTATCCTGCAGTTTCTCAAGGGCCTGGGAAAATAAGGCCCTCGATCCTCCGTTCAACATCAGCTCGATCCCGCGTGTTTTGTCGGGTGCGGGTGTGGTGTTGGCACGGAACTCACCTGGTCAAACCCAGCCCTCGATCTGAAGATCACCATTAAGATTCGTGGCTTCTCAGCCGTCGGATCAGCCAGAAGTACATTATTTACAGTACTTGCACTCCGGGCGAGGCGCTATCATCACACCCCCATTGCCATTGGTCTCCCGATAATCGCGCCATAAGATTGGAAAAAAATGGCGCGCAATTCATAATCGCGCCAATTATGGTACAATCTATTGGCGCGAAAGGACCTACTCGCGCCATAACCGGGGACCGGAATTGGCAAGAAGACCAACACACATCAATGACTCGGATTTACAGAGCCTAATCAAAAGGGCCTCGACCGGAATAGGCATCGATACCCTTTACCACCTGCTTAACGAACAGGTCAGTCGGCGCACTCTTCAAAGGCGCCTGGCGAGGCTTGTAGCGAATGGCATCCTGAGATCCGAAGGTAAGGGTAGGTCAACTCGATACGTTCTGCGCATCCGGCCACCTGACACCGAGAAGCAACCGGATTCGTTCCCCCTCTCGCCATCAGGTCTTGCCGTTCGGCAAGCCGTGTCCAAATCCCTGAACGAGCGAACGC
Organism: Acidobacteriota bacterium; assembly: GCA_040007555.1. Taxonomy (GTDB): domain Bacteria; phylum Acidobacteriota; class Blastocatellia; order RBC074; family RBC074; genus JANNRD01. The sequence continues at coordinate 1,702 of JBDTUW010000609.1, forward strand.
CCGTCGGCTACAATCGCGACTTCCTCGACAAGTATCGACCTAACAAAGGCAGCTACCTGACGCCGGAGACGATTGCACATCTAAGTCGCATCGGCCGAACTCCTGACAACGAAAGGCCAGCGGGCACCTACGCACGCAACATTCTCGATCGTCTTCTCGTCGAACTCTCCTGGGCATCGTCACGACTCGAAGGCAACACGTATTCATTGCTCGACACAAAGCGACTCATCGAACTCGGGCAGGCAGCAGAAGGCAAGGACGCCGCCGAAACGCAAATGATTCTCAATCACAAGGCAGCCATCGAGTTCCTGGTCGAATCTGGTGATGAGTTGACCTTCAACCGACAGACAATCCTCAACCTGCACGCTCTCCTCTCCGACAACCTGCTATCAGACCCAGCAGCGAGTGGACGACTACGGCGCATCGCTGTCAGGATCAACGACTCGGTTTATCACCCGCTCGAGGCGCCGCAACTGGTTGCAGAGTGTTTTCAGCACGTGGTGGACACCGCCGCCGCAATCCGTGATCCGTTCGAGCAAGCGTTCTTCGCGATAGTTCATTTGCCTTACCTCCAGCCATTCGAGGACGTCAGCAAACGAGTCTCGCGACTGGCGGCTAATATTCCACTTGCCCGCCACAACCTGTGTCCCCTCTCATTTGTGGATGTCTCACAACGCGCGTATATCGATGCACTGATTGGTGTCTACGAATTGAACCGGGTTGAGTTGCTCATCGATGTGTTCGTGTGGGCGTACGAGCGTTCGTGTCAGCGCTTCGCAGCCATCACTCAATCACTGGGACAACCCGACAGATTCCGTTTGCGATTCCGCAACGAACTCACTGAGGTGGTGGGACAAATAGTGCGTGGCTTGGCGCAACCGACGGGGGAAGCCATCGCAGCAGCCGCAGTGGGTCGAGTACCCCCCGATTACATGGATGATTTCGTGCGAATGGCGGTGAGAGAGTTGGAGGGCCTGCACGAAGGTAACTATGCGCGCTTCCGATTGCGGCCATCAGAATACGAGGCGTGGCAGGACGCTCTTCGAGGTAGATCGTAACGGGCAAGTCTGACTACGCCCATTTTCGTCCAGCCTTGGGTAGAGAGCCCCCGGAATACGCATTCTGCCGACTTGTCTGGCACGCCGCGCTGGTCTCCGACGTCAGCCCAGCAACGCGATAGTTACCGACCCGGCGGCGATCATGCTCGCGCCAAGTATTCGTATCAGCGTGCCCTGCTCTTTGAGCAGGACGATCCCGGTGATGGTGCCGAAGACCACGCTGATCCTCCCGCAACGCCCCGAGGTAACTGGCCGGCAACCCCATTTTCATAGCGTAGAGGACGATGCCATAGGCAGATATCGACGCGAGCCCTGCGCCAACCCTGATAAACCTGAAATTTCGCAGCTCGTTGCCGGGTGGACTCGCCGGTGCGTAGCCTCCTATAGCCTGGTCCCCGAAGACATGGAGGACAGCGAGGCCCCTCAAAGGGCATTTGGCCAGAAGCGGTGTCGATGCGGCGCGCGTTGTGCGGCTTGTCGACTATGAAAAGGTGAAGGTCGTGACCTTCGTCCAGTCGATGGATGTCCTGGTCCCGAAGTTAGGGAATACTTGGGCACTGCAATCCGAAATCTCTAGGAGTTCTACTCGACAGTCTGGTCAAATCCGGCTAGAAGAACTAAAACAACAGACGCTCCTTTGAGTCAATGGAAGGCGACCCTTTACTGGACGCTGATGCCCAAGGCAATGGAAAACGCATCGAGAGCGGCTTTCTCTTCTTCACTGATAACGGTCCCACCGAAACCAAGGAACCCGCCTTCTTTTGACGCTT
>JBDTUW010000610.1:0-3520 GCA_040007555.1 Acidobacteriota bacterium
CGGCTTCAAACAATCAAGAAATCTCCCAAATCATCGAAGATCACTGGAGATCAGTGGGCCAACCCCATGACAACCCGGTTCGGCGCCCGCGTATCGACGTAGCTCAGATGTCCACCGGAAACGAGCTTGGCCGCATCCGTCACCTTGAAGAGCTCCAATGCTGACAAGTCTCCGCGATCGACTGCATCAATCACCGCCAGAGCCTTCTTTAGTTGGCTGGCGATGTCATTCGGGTTCGCAATCACCTTCACACGCCGTCCCGTCAACTGAAGATGGACTCCCTCGAGCTCGTCAAAGGCCACTTCATCAACCCGATCGAGTAGCGGCGGCTGCCCCTGTTCGAGGGCATCGACCAAAGCCGTATAGCTCTGAAGTTCCGTGCGGTTCGCGTCCCTCGCCTTCTTGTCAGTTCCCTCATCGAGGCCCGTCAGCAGAGGTAGACCGCGATCTGTCTCGCTCGAGCTCTTAAAGGCGCCTTGTTCATCGAGAATGACACCGTCGCGGTCAACCCAGACGAGCGCGCCGCTGCCGAGTCGAGCGATGGTGTAGGGTTCCCGCTCGGTGATTGTCACTCGCAGCGTGTCCGGAAGAACGCGAACCACTTCGGCATCGCGCACCCAGGAGTGTTGTCGCAGCTTTCCACGCAACTCCTCTAGATTTGTCCACCACAATCCGTTCGGCGTGTTCTCGTAAAGCGCGGAGATCAGTTCGGCTCGCGGTGCCCGAATGTCACCCCGCAGGTCGACATTGCGGAGCGTAAAAAAGCGCGAGGTAGCGAATGAGCGATAAGCCAGGGCGCCGCCAGCCACGATTCCGACAGCGAGCGCGAAGGCAAGCCCGGTCCGAGTGGCTCGCCAGAGCCGCCCGAAGACAGCGGCTTTTGAGCGGCGACCACGCGTCGTGGCGCTTCGTCGCGCATTCGATATTTCTCCACTGGGTCGGCGAGCGGGTCGCGCCGGAACTGCGCGCCGGTGACGTGTCGCGAGATCGCTCGGCGTTGATTGATACCCGCTTGTCTTCTGGTTACGCAATGCTCCTACCTCTCCTCCGCTTCGTCGCGCCAGACGTCGACGTCGTATTCCAGTTCGAAATCCAAACTACCCTGTGTTCGCTCCCATATTCGATCTGGAAGCGGTATCACCTCTTCAGCAGGTGCGGGATTGGTCTCGATTGCATTTCCGCTCGCGATTCCCTCGTCATTAGCCAGGATGGCGGCCGGGCACTCCTCTGCAAGGCTCAAAAGACCTTCCCGCTCATTTCTGAAGAGCCGCAAGGTCGCCGCGAGAATCAGGCCCTCATCAACGAGAGCCTTTTGATCTCCCGTCAACAGTTCGCCCTGCGTCCGGATGATCCTTAGCGCTCCGTGCCTGGCGATCACGAGCTCATCGATTACCCGCCAGATACTGCCGTCATATCCGCGGCGCAGCACCGCGCCAAGACTCCCTCCGATCTCTGCCCACGACTCGAGTCCCAGAAGGCCTCTCTCGGAAGCGGCATGAGCAAGCGCCGATGCGCTATATCCCGCATGGACACGAATCCTTTCACCGTCAAAGATCAGTCGCTCATCGACCACGCGAAGGCTGATGGCGACGAGACCGCCTTTTTTAGTACGCTCGTGCACCAGTGCCCGATCGAGCGTTTGCCACGGTATGCCCGCGGTCTCGAGACGATTGACGAGGGAAGCGGCACCCGCAATGGTGCCGGGATAGACGATCGCCGTGACACCACGGTCGCTACGTCGTGCGCTTAGATTTCGCACCCAACCCCAGCTTCGGCATTTCGATTCCGTCTCGCGTGCGATTGCTTCGATCTCATCGAGGCGATCTTCAGACGGTCCATCACCATATTCATCGCCTTGAGCTTTCTGCAGGGCGTTCGGCAAAAGCTTCCTCCTTTATCATTTCCAAAAGTCAGGGCCGCAAGTAAGTTGGCAACGTCACTCGGCGGCGACAACCTTCGCGCGTGACTCAAGGAACTCCTCACCAGCCTTCCAACCATTCCCGGCGCCAAGTGTCAGGACCAGATCCCCGGGTTGAACCACCTCAGCGATCGCAGTCGCTCCAGCCTCGACGCCACCGATGTAGCGGACATTGCGATGTCCGAAACGCTCGATCTCATCGCAGAGAGCCTCAGCGGTGATACCCGCGATCGGGTCCTCACTGGCAGCGTAGATGTCGCAGATCAGCAGCACATCGGCGTCATAGAACGACCGCGCGAATTCCTCAAAGAGCTTCTCGGTCCTTGTATAGCGATGCGGCTGAAAGAGCACTACCAGCCTGCGGCCGCTCGACTTGGCAGCAGCCAGTGTGGCTCGGACCTCAGTGGGATGATGACCGTAGTCGTCGACCACAATAATCCCGTCGCGCTCACTTTCGATCCGTCCTTTTATCTGGAATCTTCGTTCCGTCCCGCGGAAGGATTCGAGGGCGGCGGCAATCACCGGGAACTCGATCCCGAGATCCAATGCTACCGCCACGGCCGCAAGCGCGTTGCCGACATTGTGTTCGCCGGGAACACTCAGCCGGATGCGGCCCAGTTCCTCCCCGCGCCGCTTGACGTTGAACTCTGAACCAAACACGTCGCGCAGAATCTGCACATCTGACGCGGAGATATCCGCTTGGGCGCGCAGACCATAAGAAATGATTCGCCGCGTTATTTGCGGAATGATCACCTGCACGTTCGAATCATCCAGACAAATGATGACAGCCCCATAAAAAGGGACCTTGTTAACGAACTCGACAAAGCAATCTCGGATTTCCTGGATGTCCTCGTAGAAATCGAGGTGTTCCCGATCGATGTTCGTCACGACCGCGATTGTCGGCGAGAGTTTGAGGAAGCTCTTGTCGCTCTCGTCCGCTTCGACGACCATAAAATCGCCATGGCCGAGCCTGGCATTAGTGCCAAACGCATTGACCCGGCCACCCACGACCATCGTCGGGTCGAAACCGGCACGATCGAGCACCGTTGCCACCATCGACGTCGTCGTCGTCTTTCCGTGAGAGCCGGCAATCGCGATTCCGTACTTCAACCGCATGAGTTCAGCCAGCATCTCAGCACGCGGGATGACTGGAATCTGACGTCGCACGGCTTCGAGAACCTCGACATTCTCCGGTCTGACCGCGGTTGAGGTAACGATCACGTCGGCGCCTTCAACATTGACCGCCGTGTGTCCCTCGTAAATCTGGCCGCCCAGCTTCTCGAGCCTCTCGGTGTTGGCTGAAGGCCGCACATCCGAACCGGAAACGCGATACCCAAGGTTGAGCAACACCTCGGCGATCCCGCTCATGCCGATCCCACCGATTCCCACAAGATGAATGTGCTGGTACTTCTTGAACATCTATCTGATATTCGTCTCTCGTTCGCTCAAAAGCGGCTCAACCGCTGCTCACTTTAAACGCCAGGTCGACGACGCGTTTCGCCGCGTCCCGGTGGGCCAATTCCCGGCTTGCAGCACTCATCTCCTCGAGCGCCTCCGGCTCTCGCATCAATCGCAGTATCTCGTGTGAGAGTCGCTCCGGTG
>JBDTUW010000611.1:0-3513 GCA_040007555.1 Acidobacteriota bacterium
GAGCCACGGGAGCGCTGCGCCAGTTCCGGTCAATCGCTCCGAACAACATGCGCGGGCAATCAGGCACCGCTCTCCCGAGGCCGCTACCTCGCCGAGAAAGTCCTCAATCAGCGTTGTCTTTCCGATCCCGGGCTCACCTCCCACACAGAGCAGCATTCCCGTCCCGGCGAACGCTGATTGCAGGCCCGCCTGCAGTGCCGCACGCTCCTTCGCGCGTCCGACCATATGGCTCTGGCCCGGACGTGTCGAAATGTGCGTCACGTCCCGGACCTCCGCGACGAACTGGTAGCCTAGCCCGGGTAGGGTGGCGATGTAGCGATGGCCGTTATCATCAGTCCCCAGAACTTTGCGCAGGACCGAGATATTGCGAGTCAGACCGGTCTCTTCGACGATTGTCCCGGCCCAGACCGCGCTCATGAGCTCCTCTTTGGTCACAACGCGCCCGCTATTGGCAGCCAGCAGCCAGAGCGTGTCCAAAACTTTTGGTGTTACCGGGATGGGCGTACCGTCACGCTCGAGAAGCCGCTTGAACGGATAAAGACGGAATCTTCCAAATTCGTAGAACCGCTCACCTAAGGTTCTCGATGCGCTGTCGGACAGAATAGCCATGTATATCCCTGCTTCTGGGGACCTGTCATTTCTGCTCTTTCTTGGGGCCTGTAAGAAAATGTAAGGCCGGCTGTAAGGACTTCCCTGGGGAATATGGGTAGTATCCCGTACGTCTTAAGAAGCCAAAGACGCTGATTGCCTCCTCTGAGTATCCAATCCCCCTTGACATAGTAAGTGTCGGATACTCGGAATCGCAAGCGTTACTCGGCAATTGCAGAACACAAATCCGGAAATCCCCCAAGTTATCCCGAAGGCTGCCCCAAAGTCTTAACGGAAGGGAACTGAAGGAAAATTGGTCCGGATCAGTTCGGTCGCCTATCTGGTTGAAGAGACCTCCCCGAAATTCTCCATCAGATTCATCGACGGTACTGATAGCAGGCGCCCGTCCTGTCCGTGGGACTGTGCCGTTGATTGGCCGCTTTGCAGCGGGTGATCTTCGCTACAATCGAGACAAGGCCGGTCGCACTTTCGACACCCAAGGAGAGTAGAACTTGTCCTCACGAACCGATAGACCCTCGGATAGGAAGATTCTTGCCCAACCGCTGCTAACCACGATCAGTTTCATCAAGAGACACCAGCGAGTCACAGGTGTGGGTCTCATTCTTGCAGTGATGATTGCACTGACGGTCGTAGGAGTCCCTTACTGGCGTCACCGCCAGGAGGTTGCGCGCGACCATCGAATCCGGCAAGCGCTCAAAGAAAATGCGCAGACGGTCCGCTTTGTTGAGAACAAGGGCCAGGTGTCGAACAAAGACGTGCTCTATTACTTCGACTCGAAGCAGGGCTCGGTCTATGTCGAGAGCAATCGGATTCGTTTCGTGGCGTATGAGACCGAAGGAGGAGAGGCCGCTGCGAGGGAAGCGCACGAGGCCGCCGAGAGAGAAGAAGGGCAGGAGGCTGAAGAGCGCGAGGCCAAAGGGCGATCAGGGCACCAGAAGAATTTCCAGCACCACGGGTCGCAACGTCCCCTGCCAAGGAAAAATTCACACGCCTTCACGCTCAATCTGGAGGGGTCAAATCCCTCGCCGAAGGTGCGTCAGGGTGAGAACTTCGCGACTCGCTACAACTACATCCTCGGATCGGATTCGAAGAAATGGGTGACTGGCGTCCAGGCGACCAAAGAACTGACGCTGGAGAGTGTTTATCAAGGTGTCGATCTGCGTCTTTACAGCACCGGCGATGGCTCGCTCGAATTCGACTGGGTGATGGCCCCGGGTGCCGATTACAGCAAGGTGAAGATGCACTTTTCAGGGCAGGACAAGCTGGCCCTTGCGGAAGACGGCGGCCTGAACGTCGGCCTTCGGTTTACCGATGTGAAGTTCCACCTGCCCGAATCCTATCAAGTGACCGACAAAGGAAAACACAACATCAGCTTTTCCTTTAATCAAGCAGATCAAGACACGATCACCTTCGCGACCGACGCAAAGCTTGACGCGCGTTACCCGCTTGTCATTGATCCCGTATTGGGATGGGGTACGTTCTTCGATGGCAATGTTGGCACTGCACCCAACACAGGTGTTTTTGATGAATATCTATTCGCCATCCAAGTGGACCCCGTCACGAATATTGTCTATTGCGCCGGAGCCACCAACGTCAATATTCCGACGACCATCGCCCCTTACGACGCTGATGGGTATAAGAACACCATTGCAGGGATAAACGGCGGATCGAATACCGGTGAGGCGGTGGCTCTCATCTATCGCATCAGCGCCGACGGGACTGACCTGCTGGATATGACGCTCTATGGGCCGGACACCATCAACAATAACGAAGAGCTCAACGCATATGCCTTGAGCCTGTCGAATAACAGAGTCTTCGTCGGTGGCTGGACTGAGGTCGATGTACCCTTGACCGCCGACGCATTCGACACGTTGAGAGAGGACAACGAAGGTTTCGTCGCCGTCTTCCCCAAAGACCTTGGCACACTAGTCTACGCCACCTATATCGGTGCTCCTGGAAACGACGACGGAGTCTATTCTATCAGAGCGATTGACGACAGCTCCTTCGTCATCGGCGCGAACGTCGCCGCAACGCTGCCTGCCGCCTACATCTCCGCTGGGGCAGCCGATGGGGCCGCCCTCGGAACTGAAGGATACATCGGCAAGTTCACCACGCTCTCAACGCTCAATTTCGGCACTTATGTGGGCGGGAGCGCAAATGAACTCGTCAACGACATAGAGATTCTGGCCGATAACAGCATCGTCTTCATCGGCACTACAAACAGTGCTATCACTGAGGTGAACAGCGCCGCAACCAGTGGCGCTCTCGATGATGTACTGCTGGGCGTTTTGAACTCCACGGGAACCGCGTTTACCTACCTGGATAAATTCGGAGGGGCCGGCGATGACCGTGGCTACGATACAGACAGCTTCAACGGGAAGATCTACTTTACAGGTGTTGGCGGGACCGGTTTCCCCACCTCCAGCGATGCGTTCGACACCACGTTCAGCGGCACCAGCAATGCGATCGTTGGCGCCGTCGACGTGACGGGTGGAAGCGCAAATTTCAAAGCGACCTATTACGGTGGGAATAACGCCACTTTAGGGAATTCCTTGAAGCTGCTCACCTCCAGTCCGTGCTTTACGGGAAGCTTCGCAAATCCGATCGTTATGGTGTTTGGCTCTTCGAGTAGCACCGATCTAATCACAAGGAATGTCAACCTCGAGGCGTTCTACGACGGATCGAACAACGGCGGCCTTGACGTGATCTTTGGCGGTTTTACCTCCGACATGAGGCAGCTCATCTATGCCACTTACATGGGAGGCACCGACAATGACTATCTGGGCGATACCGGTGTCCCCAGAGGCGCCAACAACCTCTGGTACGACGGGGTGAGCAATCTGTTTGTAGGCACGACGACTCACAGTCTGACTCATTCGCCAACCCTTGCTTCCGGTGGATTTG
>JBDTUW010000612.1:0-3512 GCA_040007555.1 Acidobacteriota bacterium
CCGCTTCGCGGTTCAGATCAAATGTCCAATCTCCAGTGCGCTGCGGAGCAGCGCAGAGTTCGTGGTCCCGCCTTTAGGCGGAATGGGCAGGAATCGCAGCATTCCGCCTATAAGGCGGGACTACGAACGGTATTGCCCTCCGCGAAAAATGGCCAAACTCCAGGGCACCACGAAGTGGTGCAAGTCCTCTAGCCCAGTGCGTGAGCGCTGGGTTCACAGTTCCTCAATTTTTGTAGCCCCGAAGGGCCGAAAGACGGTCGATCGAAATCGGTCTTTCGGGCCTTCGGCGCTCGCTTGGAGAAGCAACTCGACCCAGGGTTGACGCCCTGGGCTGGAGGACTTCCGCCGCTTCACGGCTTTTGCGTTGCGGAGCAGCGCATTTGCACCACTTCGTGGGGCCCACGAAAGCTCCAAACTTGAGTCACGCCAACTGCCACTGAGGAGACTGACGCAGGACTCCGACACTCACAATCGTTGGGCTCTTCCTACGCACTAGCCCGATTTGAGCCCATCCCGAAGATGACGTGCGCAAGGCTTAATTCGGGTTCTCTCCGCTCTTTGGCCTTGGCAAAACAAGCCCTGGAGGATCACTTCGCAGCAACCCTGAGGCTTGCCAACCCGACATTCGTCATCGCCCCGACGGCGGTGGCATCCCATTGCAGCAAGTAACGCCTCTGCGTGACTCGTCCATGTCCTTCGGATGTTCGGGCCAATGTTCGGGTGAAGCGCAGTTCAACGATCGGTCGACCGCAGTTGATCGCGCAGTGACGCACGCGGGCGAGGTAGTTCGTGCGTTCCGGCAATTGCAGTTCTCGGCGAATCTGATTGATGAAAGTTTCGCATTCGCCCGGCTCGTCTTCTTCAGACGCTGCGTCGCGCAGCTGCCAGATGCCGTGAGCAAGTTCGTGCATGATCGCCAGCCCAACGTCGAATGCCTTAAGCGCGGGGCCGTCACCGCGCAGTTGATTGAAGTCAGCGAAATCAAGCTGGACGGGCTTGACACTTATCCTGACGCTCGAGCCGTGCTGAGCGTAAACAGTGCCTGGCCCCAGCCGCGCGAACCTGACCGCGTCCGAGCGATTGTGGGCTTCCAGATAGTAGCTCTCATCACTGAAGATTGCCTTGCCCAGCAAGCGCCGCGCAGCCTCCGAACCGCCAGTGAAAGCATCCGAGTCGGGGCAAATCAGAAAGCCTTCGTCATCGAAGTTGAGAGATTCCCAGCCCGTTTTCTCTCGCAAACTCAGCAGGACCTCGTTCAGCTGGGTAGCGCTCAGTCGCATCTTCCCCGGAGTGTTACGCAGCCCGCCACAGAAGCGCGCCGGCACATTCAAACAAGGCTGTCTGCCGTCGCCTGGAACAGACCGGGTGACGTCCGGCCCCGTTTCGGTTGCGGTCACATACCTTTCCTGGATCGCGACGGGAACTGCCTGCACCTCCTGGGCCCAACACATCCGTAACGGCGCGTGCGCAGCCCCGAGCAGAACACACACGAATACTAACTTGCCACGCGGTGACATACCTCTACCCTCTGTGTTCGTTACACTCTTGTGTTTACGTTACTGACAGCAGGGCAGCGTCTCGCCAGGTTACATTGACCTGCGTCTAACTTTAACCTCTGATGGCGTTGACTTCGAGATATTCCGCTTCAACGCGTGTCGTATCGTCGGTCGCGTGGTTATGCGCTGACCACAACCGCTCGAGATCGTGGCGAAGTGCTGCCTGTTTCTCGGGCTCAGCCTTGAGCGCTTCGAAAGCCCGGTTGGTTGGACCGTAGTAAATGCGCCAGAATTCCACGACGTCGGCTGGGGCGAACGGAAACCGGAAGGTAATCACACGGCGGGCGAATTGTATGTCTGAAATACTCCCTGCCAGTCTTTCGCGGACCGTCTTTTCATCTCCCCAGAGCAGGGGCGACGGCATCAACGGCGGAGGCGGCACATGCGCCCCGGTCGTCTTGAACATCTGGCCGACAAAGCCCGTGGGTATCCAGTTCGCCAGCGAAATACGACCACCCGCCCGGCAAACGCGGTTCAACTCAGACACCACCTTTTCAGGGCGCGGCGCAAACATCACGCCAAACATGCTGACCACGGCATCGAAGGAGTGATCATCGTAGGGCAGATTTTCCGCATCGCCTTCGTCAAACTGAATCTTCAGTCCTTCTGTCCGAGCCCGCGAGCGACCTTGCTCGAGCAGATTCGGGGCAATGTCCACGCCGGTTACGACCGCGCCTGCGCGTGCGGCTGGGATCGCTAGATTGCCGGTTCCGCATGCGACATCGAGCACGCTTATCCCGCGCGCAAGCTTGAGGCGCGCAATAAAGTCGGCGGCGCCAGACTCGTAAGACCTGGCAATCTGTGTGAAATCGCCAGCCATCCAGGTGGCTTTCAAGCGACCCTTCAAAGATGTCATCTCAGGTGCGATCGAACTCATGACTTTCTCCTCGTAGCTGTGATAGTTGTGCAATCGGTTAGCAGAATGCCGGCGCGATCTGCTCAATGCGCGTCCGCGCTTCCGGCATCAGGTCTTCAAGCGTTGCCAGGAAGTTAGGATGCGTCATGGCCGAGCCGAGGTAGGTCCAACGGTTCGCCTGCAATTGCGCCTCACGCATCGTCTCGCGTTCTGCGAGATGCAGTTTGCGATCAGTGGCAAGCTCGAAGGCCTCGATGTCGAACTCTGTCTGCTGTTTCAAGCCGTCATCAAGGAATGCGCCAATCTCAAGGTACTCGTTGATGGCCTGTTCGAGCTGCCCCCGGTTTCGGCCTTCGGCGATCGCCTCGACCATCAATGTGTCGAGCCGTGCGTGCTGTGCTTCTTCCATCCAGTGATGTTTGAGCAGGCTTTTGAACTGCGGATCGACGGCCTGGTTGTCCGCGATGCTGTCCAGGTAATGCCGCTGTGACATCCATTCGATGTGCAGGATCGTGATGGCGACGGCCAGCGGATCGTGCGAGAGGATGGCGGTTGCGATGGCTTCGGGTGGCCCGATCATGGAGCACTCCGTCGCGAAGCCGCGTTCGAACTCCTCGCGAAAACGCTTAAACAGCTGAATGTGTTTCGCCTCTTCGCTCGCAAACTGAAGCAGCGCGCGAGTCCTGTAATCATCCGGCGACAGCCTGGGCCGCGCGTGGTCCATGACGAACGGCAGGATAAACTCTTCCACCAGCCCGAAGAGCCGCAGGTACGCGTGGCCACGGATCTGATTCAGCACACGCTTTTCGTCCGCGCTGAGAAACGTCAGAGATTCCACTCGCGCGAGCGACTCGGGCATGAATGGCTTCGTAAAATCCAGCCGCTTATCGCCGCCGATGATGTCTTCGATGCGCCAGTTCACTCGTTGCGAGGCAGCGAGTGCCGCTCCATAGGTGTAACCATGCGATCTAACCGTTTGGACGTCATTGCTTCCAGTCATTGTTCCCTCTCCAAAGTTCTGATGTGGAACCGCTCTCTGTTCCAACTTAATCCGCAGTTCAGCACCATCCATTCCAAGTGAGTTCTGGCATTTTGCGGGC
>JBDTUW010000613.1:0-3508 GCA_040007555.1 Acidobacteriota bacterium
GGATCGGAGTGAAACAATTGCCTTTCACGGCAAGTGAACCGTTCGACCTGGACGGTGCAGGTAGTTCTTTCAACTGCCCGCGCCTTGCGAGACGGGTTCAGCCCTCAGGAACTGCTCGATAATTTGGTTGACCTCCGCCGGGCGTTCCCGCATCAGCAAATGGCCGCATCCGTCGACAAACTCAACTCGATCGGGTTGCAGTCGCTCACAAAACTCCTTACCCGCTGAGGCAGGAAGAATAAAGTTCTCCTTGCCCCAGATCACACACGTTGGCGGAAAATTGGGTGGCAAGGAGAATTCATCTGGCGACCGATAGTCGTCAAAGTTCGAGAGCACAACATAGAGCGATCGCATCTGGCCCGGCTGGTTGTAAAGATCAAACAGATAATCTGCAAAGTCTTCGTCTTTGGGCGGCGTGCTCCCAAGCTGGGAACGCAGGATCGCATCGGTGTCCTCCCTCGTCTGCCCATTTGCTTCGAGTCCAGCGATGAAGGCTTCGCGAGCGGGGCGATTCTCAGCGAAATGCTCATACACGCTCTTCAGCGGGCCGGCGCGAAGGATCCGCTGAGAGGTAATATTGCAAAGAATCAGGCGCTTCACCTGCTCGGGCCGTCGCAGCGAATAATCAAAGGCCATGGCACTACCCATGCAGTTCCCGATGAGTGCCACAGGTGAGAGGCTCAGGTGCTCGATAAAGGCCTCAACAGCTTCTGAATATAGCGAGAGCGGCAATTCGATCGGCGGCTTGTCGGACTGACCAAAGCCGAGATGATCGAGAGCGAAGACTCGATGCGTGTTCGCGAACCGTGCCATCTGGTGATCCCAGATACGATGATCGTTGCCGCCGTTGTGTAGAAATACGAGCGGCTCACCTGCGCCCGCCTCAGCGTACCGAATTTCGTAATCCCGGAACGGGAAGACCTTCATTGCTTCCATGAGACTCTCCTCGGAGGCAGCCCGAGCGCGAATAGGATCGCTAAAAGGTCAGAGGTGCAGAGGGCATCTCCATCTCTGTGTCTCTTACGTCTCCGCGTCTTGTGCGTTAACTTCCCCCATCTATGATTTGACACCTGCTAGAAATAGAGCTTGCCTCCAAACTGGAACTGACGAGGGGCCTCAGTTGCCAGCAGACGCCCAAAGTTGTTGGCGCCGAGTATCGTCACCGGCGTCGTAAAATTAGCGCGATTGAACACGTTGTATGCTTCTGCCCGGAACTGGAAGACAATCGTCTCGGTAATCTTGAAGTTTCGCTGAATGGAAAGATTGGTGCTGAAGTAGCCGGGACCCCGAACGTTCGAGAGCGTCCTCGGAGAAGAGCCGAAAGTGAACTGAGCGGGTTGCGTGAAAGCAGCCGTATTGAACCATTGAGCAACCTTCTCGCCAGTTGAACGATCACCAGAGAGTGACGGATCTCCAACGAGATTGGGGCGCAGTTGGGTGAATGACAACCCAAGAAGCGCAGCACTGACGGCGGTGACCGAAACGGGGAAACCGCTCTGCGCCTGCGTGATCGCGTTCACCGAGAACCCGCCGATTACCTTTCCCACCGCGCCTTCCTGTAAATACTTCCGGCCCGTTCCGAACGGAAGATTGTAGGTGAGGTTACCAATGAAGCGGTGGCGCACATCGAACGTGGAGAGAGACTTGTCGGCACGGCGGTTGTAATAATTCTGATAGTTGGGCACTTGAATTGTCGGTCCTGCCGAAATACCCGAAATGTCGTCTATCGTCTTGGCAAAGGTGTAGGCGGCGGTAAATGTGAGCCCGTCGTTAAATCGACGCGAGACCTTTGTTTGCAGCGAGTGATAAGTCGCGTGCGATTCGTTGACATTGTAGGACTGGATGCGGCCAAACTGCGGTAATGGCCGCAAAAGCTGAGCGACCGTGACAGTTGCGCGGCCGAGGGTCGAAGTGGCAGGCGGTCGCTGGTCGACCGGAAGGGTCAAAAATGGATTGGCCACGGTTGTGTTCAAAATCGTCGCGCCCAGTGCCTGCACCTCGGCTGTCAGTTGGTTGATGTCTGTCGGCCCACCTAGCAAGCCGATGCTGGCACTGCCTGCATATCCCACCTGCGCAATGAGATGCCCCGGGAGCTCGCGCTGCAGATTAAGATTCCACTGGCCAATCTTCGGCTGACGAATTCCTCGCTGTCTGACGCTCAGCAGTTGCTGTCCATAATTGGTCAACGGCCCGTCGTAAACCCCCGTCGGCTTCACGATCCCACTCGGATAAGGATTGCTGAGGTTCGTTCCTGGCGTCGGAGTGACGTTGTCGAGCGTCGCGATGAAACCCGTCTCGGCCAGATCAGCCATGGCATAGGTCGCATTGCTCAAGCCCCCACCGGAACTGGACCCGTAGAATATGCCACCACCGGCGCGCAACACCGTCTTGTCGTCGACCTTGAAAGCCAGTCCGATGCGCGGGCCGAAATTGTTCAGGTCACGGTTGAATTGTTCCCGATAATCGACATTGCCTCGCCCAACCGGAGTTATTACTCCACGCATCGGGATCGTGCGCGTCCCGAGATTCGTGGCCGCGGGAAAGGCGACGGTCAGACTATTCACCGGGAAAGGCGAATTGAGATCGATGTTGGTCAGCCGATCGAACCGCTCGGTGTTACCAAGGTCGACTTCCCAACGCAGTCCGAGGTTCAACGTCAGCCGCTGATTAACGCGCCAATCATCCTGTGCGAAGAAGGCATAGTAGAGATTCTGAACCGCCGGGTCTGGCGCAATCCCCAATCGACCAGAGGCTGGATTGCCGAGCAGGAGCGACGCGATCGGATCACCGGAGAGGATGTCGGTCGCGGTACGCGCGGTGAAGGCACGCGTCAGTACATAGTTGCCCGCTGGATCATCCGGGCGATGATTGTAGATTCGATAAGCGCGCTCGTTGGCGCCGAACTTGAATGAGTGTGCGCCGCGCAGCCAGCTCACGTCCTGGTTAAAGCTGAATGTATCCTGAATGTTCTTCGTGCTGCCAAAGTTTCGCGGCGGACCAAGCGTTCCGTATCCGGTTGGCGCGAAGGTCGGGAAGATTCGGCTATCAGCAGAGGCGTTGGCAACATAGGCCGGAAACCCTAGACTGCCTGGATCAAATCCATCCGAAATAGACAAGCTGACGATGCTCTGACGAGTCCAGCCGCCGTTCACGTGAATGACCATCTCCGGACGCAGAGTATCGACATAGTCGAGCGCGATCGACCCGGGTCGTGTCTGTGCCCGCATGTTTGCCTGCGAGGTGCCGATGTTGCCCGGAAAAGGCCCATTATTGGAGCTCAGGTTCCGGTCCTGGATAACCCGTCCGTAGAGCTGCCTTGTCGATGAAATGTTGTAATCCACTCGCGCGAGAAACTGATTGTCGCTCAAGTTTGCGGCGGAATTGATCAGGAAGTTATTGATGAGCCCAGTCTGATTTGCCCGCGGATAGACACCAACAACATTCTTGCCCACGAGGTTGATCCGGTTGTCAGGAAACGGATTCTTGCTGCCGTTTGCTTCCCAGTGGG
>JBDTUW010000614.1:0-3500 GCA_040007555.1 Acidobacteriota bacterium
AAAGGGGTCAGGGAATTGCGTTCGTAGTCCCGCCTTAGGCGGAATCTCGGGTACCGTGGCGTTCCGCCTAAAGGCGCGACTACGAACGGGAGACCCCTGCTCCCTGACCCCTGACCCCTGGTCCCTGACCCCTGCTGCTCACATGTTCCCGAAACGCTTGAGGGTTTGGCCCGCGGCGGTGAGAATGGTTCTGTGACTACTAAAGACAAGTTGCTCGAGAAGGTTGCAGCTCGCACCGCGCATATCGGTGTCGTCGGGCTTGGTTATGTAGGTCTTCCGCTCGTCGTCGAATTCGCAGCGGCAGGATTTCCTGCGACGGGCTTCGAGGTCGACGTCGCGAAGGCCGAAAAGATTAATCGTGGCGAGTCCTACATTCCCGACGTCCCTTCCTCCCAGCTTGCGCCGGCCGTGGCCGCCGGAAGGTTACGCGCGACAACGGACTTCGCCCTCCTGCGTGATGCAGACGTCATCATCATTTGCGTGCCAACACCGCTTCGTAAGACGAAGGAGCCCGATGTCTCATTCATCATGGCTGCCGCCGACAGAATCTGTGAAGCGATCCGACCAGGCCATCTAATCATTCTCGAATCTACCACCTATCCCGGAACCACGGATGAGGTGTTGCGTCCAATGTTCGATGAAACCGGCCTCAAGATCGATGAAGATTATTTCCTCGCCTTTTCGCCCGAACGAATTGATCCCGGTAATGACCGCTTCAACACAAGCAATATTCCGAAGGTAGTGGGTGGTGTCACGCCGGCGAGTACTGAAGTCGCGGCCGCTGTCTACGGCGCAGTCGTCGAAACTGTTCATCAAGTCAGCTCCGCACGTGTGTCAGAAGCGTGCAAGCTGCTTGAGAACACTTTCCGGGCCGTGAATATCGGCCTCGTCAACGAGCTCGCGCAACTCTGCTACACCCTCGGCATTGACAGTTGGGAAGTAATCGGCGCCGCAGCGACCAAGCCGTTTGGGTTCATGCCGTTCTATCCGGGACCGGGAATCGGCGGTCATTGCATCCCGCTTGATCCACACTATTTGTCGTGGAAGGCGCGGATGCACGGGTTCGACGCACGATTTATTTCACTTGCTGAAGAAGTGAATTCACGTATGCCTTCACATGTGGTTGAGATGGTTGCCTTCGGTCTCAATCGACAGAAGAAGCCGGTCAACGGGTCGCAAATTCTGATACTTGGAGTTGCCTACAAACGCGACATCGACGACGTTCGCGAGAGCCCAGCGCTGGCGATCATTGAACAATTGCTAAAGCGCGGCGCTGAGGTGAGGTATCACGATCCGTACATCAGCAGCATCCGTCTCGAGGGAGATGGCGACGAAAGACTCGAAGGGGTTGCCCTCACGGAAGCCGCACTCAAAAGCGCGGATTGCGTCATGGTCGTCACGGATCACCGTCAGATAGATTATCGCTGGGTAGCCGAACACGCTGCGCTGATCGTGGATACGCGCAACGCCATGCGTGAACTAAAGGGAACGCCACTGGCCGATAAGATCATCGGGCTCTGATCGATCAGCCTTGAGCAAGAAGCCCTACCCGGCAGCGCGAAGCGCCTCGATTTTTGGAGCGCGGCTTTTCGGTGAATCGAGACTAAAGGAGCGGGCGTCGCCGAGTTGCTCCCGAACATAGCTTTCAGTCCGCTTCACTGCAGCCTCCAACTTCTTATCCTTAACTCCGAAAGACGTCCAGGCAATGGACTCTGTCGACTGATCGTATTCCCAGAGCCCGATCAGACGGCCGCGGTCGAGAATTGCATGATTGGGTAGGTCCATGAGGTTGCCCGTATCGCGAACGCCCTTTTCGTCGAAAGCTTTCTGCTTGAAATCCTCGGCGGCCAGCAAATCCTGAACGTTGCGGCGCAAGAGGAAAATCGAATCCACACTTGAAACGAGCGAGTATTGGGCTTCCTTCGGACTGCGAAACTCTTCGAACTTCTGTTTGTCTTCCGGGAATATCAATCGGTCGCTGCCAGGTTCGAAAGCCACGAGATTCAGCGGGTCGACCGCCGCCTTACTTGCTTTGACTCCAAGACCAGAGAACCATTGGAACTCTGCGATTGTCGCGGGCCCGATCCAGCGAAAGAATCGTCGCGCCAGCTCCGAATACAAATCCCCAACCTCCCATTTCGAACCCGCAAGCGGGTTGGGCCGCCAGAGAATGTAGCGATAGCGCTGTTGATCGAGCCGGCCATTGACTGGCACGCGACGAATATCACCTGCGGTCTGGAGCTGGCCAAGTGCCAGTGGCAGCGTTGTCGTCAATCCTTTCTTCTTGCCTTCCTCACCCAGACTTCTGGCTGAATCACCTGTCGCGCGGCGTAACTCCTCAGGGTCGAGGGCTCCCTTGCCGAGTGCTTTGAGTATGCCCGTTCGCAGCTTTGCGATTTCCTGGTCGGTCACGCCCAGTTTGCGCGCCGTTCTCATCTGCGCCTCATCCGCCGAGCCCTGGTTCACCTGCAGCGCCAAGGTAAAATCGCTCGCCGGAAGTACATAAGTGCAGCCGCGTGCGCTCGGCAGTTCGTGAATCTCGAGACGCGCCACGGACGCGTCTACATCCTCGCGGTTGGCGCCGTTGCGCGCAAAAAGTGTCAGATACGGCCCGACGCCACCAACTGAGCGGGCCCACCCCACCTGGGCAAACACTTCGGCAGAAGGCTTCCCGGCAAGCGAACCATCCAGACCCTGACGATGGGACCACCAGGCACGAAGCTTTTCGGACTGTTCCTCTGACATTTTCTTTACCTCCACGTTGTTGATGAGAGGTGATCTTACGCACCGGCCCACAAAGCTTGTCAAGGACGAGCGGAGCCACGAGAATGCGGAGCAGTTGTCAGTTGCCAGTTGTCAGTTGTCAGTTGCCACTTCCCCGAATACCGCGCGTGTCGACCTCCAACACCCGCGGTAATCCGGGAAGTGGCAACTGACAATTGACAACTTGACCACTGACAACTGGCAACTGGCAACTGACAACTGGCAACTGACAACTGAAGGAGCCATCATCAAATGGAATTGCTGAAATTGAGCGGCATTGTGATTATCGTTCTCGGTCTGGCTCTCCGACTGAGGACCACGCTCGTTGTAGTTGTCGCCGCCCTGGTCACAGGTCTTGCAGCCGGATTACCCCTCTTTTCCAGCGAGGGAGTGTTCGCTGGTCTCCCGCTACTCGTCCGCGAAGGCCAGCCGGGCATCATCAATATGCTTGGCAAGGCGTTTGCCGATAACCGTCTCGTGACGCTCTTTATTCTGACCCTGCCAGCCATTGGACTCGCGGAAAGATACGGGTTGCAGGAACGCGCCGGTGTCTTCATTCGTCGCTTCAACGTCGCTACAGTCGGGCGATTGCAGATAGTCTATCAACTGTTTCGCATCCTTCATGGGGTCATCGGAATCCGGCTCAACGGCCATCCTTCGTTTGTCCGGCCCCTGGTCTACCCAATGTCGATTGGAGCTGCCGAGACACAGCTTGGCGTAGCGAGGCGAGAAGACCT
>JBDTUW010000615.1:0-3497 GCA_040007555.1 Acidobacteriota bacterium
CGTGAACCCAGCGCTCACGCACTGGGCTAGAGGACTTTCACCGCTTCGCGGTTGGCATAAAATGGCCAAACTCCAGTGCTGCGGAGGAGCGGCATGTCTATAGCCGTTCCCTACATCAAGAATCTAGCTCCGGAGGAGCGGCATAAAGGCGGCTCGGTGTCGCTCCTAACGGAGCTCGGAGCGCGGGATGCGGTACCCGGTCGTGGATTTCGTGCGGCGTTTCTAAGGAGCAAGGATCTGACCTCATTGGGATGAAGGCACCACGAAGTGGTGCAAGTCTTCCAGCCCAGTGCGTGAGCGCGGGGTCACGGATCTCTTTCCGGGATGGAGCCCCGTAGGGGTGAAAGGCGACTCCCATACGACATGCGCAATTTAATATCGTACTCAAGGTGCCGAACTGGCCATAAACAAGGTTGTCTTTCGGCCCTTCGGGGCTCCAGGAAATGGGGCAATCGTGAACGCATCGCTCACGCACAGGGCGATAGGACTTGCACCACTTCGTGGTGCCCGCGAAAATGTCTGAACTCCAGTGATCCCAAAGGGATCATCTGAAACAATTGTCTTTCACGCTAAGTGAACGGTTTGACCTGAATGGTGCCGGTTGGCTAAGATCAGAAACCTTCGGAGTCGGCAGATCGTAGAGGCTTTCAATGAGAGGGAGTTCCGATGGCGCTACACTTACCGCTATTGATGAAGAACAGCTTGCGTAATCGGCGGCGAAGTACGCTGACGATCCTAAGCATCGCAGCCTCGCTGTGCCTGCTCGCAATTCTCCTCGCCATTTATCAGTCGTTCTTCTTTACCGACGCGACGCCTGATCAGGCGTTGAGATTGATTACGCGTCACCGTGTGTCGCTCGCCAATCCCTTGCCGCTGTCGTATCAACAGCAGATCAAACAAGTGCCGGGCGTGCATGAAGTGATGATTACCCAGTGGTTTGGCGGCACGTACAAGGATGCGAGAGATGCCTCGAACTTCTTCGCTCGCTTTGCGGTTGAACCCGATAAGCTTGGCGTCGTCCACCCGGAGATAAAGCTCCCGGAGGCGGAGCGTCAGGCATTTATCAATGAAACGACTGCGTGCATTGTGGGTCGCAAGACCGCCGATCGCCACAACATGAAAATCGGTGATCGCATATCGATTGTCGGAGACATTTTCCCCGTTACTCTCGATTTGGTGCTACGCGGTATCTACGAGAATCCCCAGGACAACGAGACCCTGTTTTTTCATTATAAGTATCTCAATGAGAGTCTCGGCGCGAGCGCTGGCTTTCGCGATAGCGTCGGCACCTACACCATCAGGTTGGACCGCGCTGAAGATGCGAATACGGTGGCGAAGACGATCGACGACAAGTTTCGGAACTCAAGCGCGCAGACAAAGACCGAGACCGAACTCGCCTTTCAACTTAGCTTTCTGGGATTCCTCGGCGACGTGAAGCTGATCCTTCTGAGCATCTGTGCGGCCGTGACGTTCACGATCCTACTGGTGTCTGGCAACACGATGGCCATGGCGGTCCGCGAGCGTGTTCGTGAGGTGGGTGTCCTGAAGACACTCGGCTTTACGAACGGGGCCATACTCTGGCTCCTGGTTGGCGAGGCAATCTTTATCTCGCTCATCGGGGGCGCGCTTGGGCTGCTATTTGCGGCGGGTCTGCTTGCGTTGGTCCGAAACATGCCGGGCGGCTTTGCCAACCTTAGCCTGGTAACGGTCAATCCGACTGTGATCGCAGTGTGCCTTGCGGCGGCCGCTCTGATTGGCATCGTCAGCTCGCTCATTCCTGCACTGGCTGCCTCGCGGCGCCCGATCGTCGACGCATTGCGATTTACAGACTGACCGAGACATCGAGTAATGAAGATCCCGCTCTCCTACAGCTTAAGAAATCTCCTTGCGCGCCGGACTACCACAATCATGACGGCGCTTGGCATCGCGCTCACAGTAGCCGTGCTACTAAGCATCTTCGCTCTCGTTGAGGGGCTGCGAACGTCACTTCAGGCGACTGGTGACCCGCTGCAGATGATCGTCATGAGGAAGGGTGCAACGGCAGAATTGAACTCCTCGATAACGCCCGAGCAGTTCCAGACGATCAAGGTCAGACCGGGCATTGCGCGCCTCGCAAACGGAGAACCAATGGCTTCACTGGAGCTGATCACGGTTTTCGTCCTTGAAAGCCCGGATAAGCCATCAGGGATCAACATCAACCTTCGCGGGTTGTCGCAGGCCGGATTTGAGATGCGAGATTACATTCGCATTTCCGAAGGACGCATGTTCAGGCCCGGTCAGCGCGAGGTAGTGGTTGGGAAGGGAGTGGCCAAGCGCTATCCGACCGCCAGGCTGGGGACTCGCCTTGAACTGGGCCGAGGGTCCTGGGAAGTGGTCGGGATCATGGATGCCGGTCGGTCGGCTGCCAACAGCGAAGTATTCTGTGATGTCGCTCAGCTCGCAGCAGACCAGGGTCGGGAGAATGGCTTGAGTTCCGTCCTGCTGAGGGCGACTGACTCCGTTGCGTTTCAGGCGCTGACGAATGACTTAGGCAGTGATCGCCGTCTGAATGCCGAGGCGGTCTCGGAGAAGAAATATTACGAAGATCAGACAAGTTCCGCGGCTCCGATTCAATTCCTTGGGATATTCGTGGCGATCATCATGGCGATCGGATCGAGTTTCGCGGCCATGAACACCATGTACGCTGCGGTCTCGCGCCGCGCAGCAGAAATAGGTACGCTGCGAGTACTTGGCTTTTCAAAAATGGGTATCCTCACCAGCTTTCTCATCGAAGCATTGCTCCTTAGCCTTCTTGGAGGAATTATCGGTTGCCTTCTGGTGCTGCCGCTTAATAACTTTACGACCGGGATTGGAAGTTTTGTCACGTTTAGTGAATTCACCTTTGATTTCCGCATCACGCCTCAGATCATGATTACCGGAGTCGTTTTCGCACTCATCATGGGTACGCTTGGGGGCTTGTTCCCTGCGAGTTCGGCGGCACGAAAAGAGATTCTCACCGCGCTGAGGCAGGTCTGATCAACATGCAACCCGATCTCAAAAGCCTGCAAATCGATAAATCGCTAAAATCCAACTCCGGACGACCTGGATCTGGGTGGGCCAAATGGTGGATCATTGGCGGCATTCTGCTCTTTGTGTGTCTGGGGACCGCGAGCGTCATCTATAGCAAACTCAATCCGACGACCGTGGTCGAGGTCGCACGCGTCAGCAGCTCGGAGGGTGGTTCAGCTGCTCCCAGCGGCTCGGTGATCCTCAGTGCCAGCGGCTACATCGTGGCTCACCATAAAATTCAAGTAGCTTCGAAAGTTGTGGGAAAGGTCGCCTGGATAGGTGTCGAGAAGGGAGACAAGGTTCGACAGGGCGAGGTGATCGCGCGGCTTGAGGATGACGAATACCGAGCGCAGCTTCAACAGGCGACCGGCCAGCTTAACTCCCTTAAGGCCCGACTCGATGAGCTTCTCAATGGCTCTCGGCCTGAAGAAGTGGACGTTGCTCTCGCC
>JBDTUW010000616.1:0-3495 GCA_040007555.1 Acidobacteriota bacterium
AGAAGACTGGAACGGTATCGCTCGAGTATGAAAGGGCCGCTTTATGAACGACGCGAGCGCCCTCGGCTACTGGCTGATGGTGATGCCCGTCATGGATCAGACTTGCTCTGACACCTCGAGACCACAAATGCTCGGCGTTGACGACCGTGCGCGCGACTTTCGCACTAATCTCGATTTGGCTTAGGCTCAAACTGAGGTAGGAAATACGACCTCAAGTGTCATTCCCTGGGCCATTCTTCAACGCAAAGGTGTAGCGAGACTTGTATGGAGACTAGAGAGTCTTCGGGTCTCGCGCGGTGTGCTCAGTTCTATCTCGGCGTCTCACGGTAACAAGAGCCTCTGTCGCCTCTTCGCCTGGTTTCGCGAAACCGAATGCAGCATAGTCCCGCAGGAGCTCGAAGAAGCGATTAAACTCATTCTGCATCTGCTCCATCTTTTCGCGCATATTGAGGATGATTTCGACGCCAGCAAGATTTACACCGAGGTCTCGCGTCAAACCAAGAATCACCTCAAGCCGCTCAACGTCTGCATCGCTGTAAAGACGGATGTTCCCTTCTGTTCTGGATGGCTTGAGCAGCCCTTCACGTTCGTATAGGCGCAGCGTCTGCTGGTGCAGACCGTAATGATCCGCTACCGCGCTGATTGTGTATCCTTTGGTTCGCCGCTTCATACTTTGGCTGGCTGGCCCACTCCTCGTTATTCGAGTCCCAACTCGCCTCTCGGATTCTCCGCATTGCGTTTCGCGAACTGGCGCAGCAGCTCCTTTGAATCCTCATCTATTATCTTCGGAAGCACTACCTTGACCTCGACGTACTGATCTCCCCTGGTCTGGCTCCGGAGGCTGGGTGCGCCTTTCTCGCGCAGGCGAAATCGTTGGCCGGATTGTGTACCCGGAGGAATTCTCAGTTGAGCCTTCCCGCTCACCGTTGGCACTTCGATCTTTGCGCCGAGCGCGGCCTCGGTCAATGTCACGGGAATCGTGCAGTAAATGTTGTCGCCCTTTCGCGTGAAGATGCGATGCGGAGCCACATTCGTGACGATGTAAAGATCACCAGCAGGTCCGCCACGGGTGCCGGCCTGGCCCTTGCCAGCGACTCTTACGCGCGAACCGGTATCGACGCCGGCGGGTATCCGGACTTTGACCACTTCGGTCTTGGGAACCGTGCCGCTGCCGTGGCAGGTTGCGCAAGGCTGCTTGCGCTTCCCGGTGCCACCACAATCGGGACAACTCTGATCGAAGCGCAGGAAGCCGCCGCCACCACCCACCTTTCCGGTACCCTGACAGGTCGTACACGTCACCTGATTCGTGCCGGTTTCCCCACTGCCGCTGCAGGTCGAGCAGGCTTCACCCCGCTTGACCCGAATATTGCTGGTCATGCCATTGATGGCATCCTCGAAACTGATTGCGAGCGGAACCTCAATATCGGCTCCGCGCTGGGCTGTTGCACGCCCCTGCGCAGCTGAGCGACCTCCGCCAAACAAATCTCCAAAGATGTCGCGAAAGCCGCCGCCCGAGCCCGCATTTGCTCCGGCTCCCCCCGCGCCCCCACTAAAAGCGCCCCAGTCGAATCCGCCAAAATCAAAACCGCCGGGTCCCGCACCCTGCGCGGCGTCCTTCATCGACTCGCTATAAGAGCCAAACTTGTCGTAGACCTCGCGCTTTTTCGGATCCGAGAGTACGTCGTAAGCCTCGGAGATCTGCTTGAACTTATCCTCAGCACCCTTATCACCCGGATTGACGTCCGGATGGTGTTTGCGCGCGAGCCGGCGATACGCCTTGCGTATCTCATCCGCAGTCGCGCCGCGCTTTACACCAAGCAAATTGTAGAAGTCTTCGCGTTGCGCCATTCCGGGCTTTCTATTTCACCAATCCAGAGGTTGCGAGCGGTACTCAAGGCACCGTTCATCGGCTGAGGTCTTGCACGGGGTTGCCGCGATACCTTACTGAACCTCTATCTGTTTACCGATCGAATTACGCTTCGGCAGCACGACGCGCAAGACACCCTGATCGAGTTGTGCCGTAATACTCTCGACGTCGATCCGTTCTGAGAGACTAAACGTGCGTTCAAATCTTCCGTAGGAACTCTCAAGCCGGTGGAAGTGTTCCGCGTGCGCCTCGCGCTCCCAGCGACGCTCTCCCCGCAAGACAAGGCTGTGATCAACCACCTGAATATCTATCTCTGAACTCTGCAGACCTGGCACTTCTGCCGAAAGCACGAAACTGGTAGGTGTTTCGTAGATATCGACGGCGGGCGACCAGGAGCTGGGAAGGCGCTCGGGATAGTCCTTCAGTCCCTGATCATAGCCCAACAACTCGTGCTCAATAGCAGCCAGATCAGTTAGAAAACGTCGCATCCTCGACATGACAACCTCGACCGAGCCCGCATAAGAGAGCCTCGCTCATCGAAACCGGGCCCATTGTTCGAAGACGCTTCGGAGCAGCGAATAAGGCCAAAGGCTGCTCCGAAGCGTGCACCACAAAAAAAACCTACTTCTTGTCATCGACATCGATATATTCGGCGTCGATCACATCGTCACCAGCCGCTTTATTGCCCGAAGCACCCTGCGCTCCGGCGCCAGCTGCTTCGTTTGCATCGGGAGCCGCGTTGCCAGCAGCGGTCTGCTGATAAAGCGCCTCGGCGATCTTATGCGATGAGCGAGTCAGCTGCTCGAACTGGGAGTTAATCTCCGCGATATCATTGGCTTCGACAGCCTTTTTCGCAGTGACTATCGCAGCTTCCACCTCGGAGATGGTCCCAACCGGAATCTTCTCACGGTTATCGATGATCGTCTTCTCGGTTTGATAGATCAACGAGTCGAGCCGGTTCTTGGCTTCGATGCCCTCGCGTTTCTGCTTATCGTCTTCAGAGTGAGACTCCGCATCGCGCATCATGCGATCGATTTCGTCCTTCGAGAGACCGGATGAAGCTGTAATTGTGATCTTCTGTTCACGGCCTGTTCCGAGATCGCGGGCCGAAACGTTGACGATTCCGTTCGCATCGATATCAAAAGTGACTTCGACCTGCGGCATACCGCGCGGGGCTGGCGGGATTCCGATCAGGTGGAATTTTCCAAGCGTCCGATTATCGCCCGCCATCTGCCGTTCACCCTGCAGCACGTGAACCTCAACCGAGGTTTGGCTGTCGGTGGCCGTCGAGAATATTTCCGACTTGCGAGTCGGGATCGTCGTGTTGCGCTCAATCAACTTGGTAAAGACTCCACCGAGAGTCTCGATACCAAGACTGAGCGGTGTGACATCGAGTAGCAACAGGTCCTTGACCTCGCCCGAAAGAACACCCGCCTGAACGGCCGCGCCGATGGCAACAACCTCGTCCGGGTTGACACCCTTGTGCGGCTCTTTGCCAAAGAACTCCTTGACCATCTGTTGGATTTTTGGAATTCGAGTTGACCCGCCGACCAGGACAACTTCATCGATCTGACTGGCCTGCACCGAGGCATCCTTCAGCGCGTTGCGGCACGGGTCAAGCGTCTTCG
>JBDTUW010000617.1:0-3488 GCA_040007555.1 Acidobacteriota bacterium
GAAACGGGTCCTTCGAATCTATCGGAGCCGATGCCAGCGCGACACGCAGCGGTTGCTTCAGCACCTCCTCCGGCAGGGCCTCTACCACCGTCCTGAGACGACCATCTCGATCTGCCAGCAGCCGCACTTTCCACCGACCTCGGGGCCACTTTGACCGAATTTCCTCGAGAGCACTGACCGTGGCGACGTTGTTGAGTTGGAATCCGAAATATTCGGCGGAATCGGTCAAACGCGACAGATGATGCCGCTCGAGAGGGAACGCGCCATCGGCCAAAAGCATGGTCTCGAGAAGCTCAAACTCAGGTCGACGATTCCCGAGAAACCCCGCCTTTAGTAGACATTCCTGATACTCGCCTGCCACAGTCGAATCGTACGTGATCCCTCCCCCAACGCCGAAAGTGGCCAGGCCGGACTCAGCCTCGATGACGATCGTTCGAATCGCTACATTAAATGTGAAATCGCCGCCCGGTCGAATAAAGCCGATCGCTCCGGTGTAGGCGCCACGCGCATTTGGCTCCAGCTCCCGGATGATCTGCATGGTCCGTACTTTCGGCGCGCCGGTGATAGAGCCGCACGGAAATAGCGCCTGAAGGATGGAACTCAGACTTGTTTCGGGCCGACATCTCGACTCAATTGTCGAGGTCATCTGCCAAAGCGTCTCGTAACGCTCTGCCTCGAACAAAGGTTGAGCGCGAATCGACCCAACTTCTGAAATCTTTCCGAGGTCGCTTCGCAGCAGGTCGACGATCATCAGGTTCTCGGCGCGATTCTTGGCGCTCTCCTTGAGCGTTCTGGCCATTTCGAGGTCTTCCTCGGTCCATCTACCGCGCGGCATCGTTCCCTTCATCGGCCGAGTCAGCAGGCGATCGCCCCGCCGCTCCACGAACAACTCAGGCGAGATCGACAGAACCCTGTACCTCCCAATGTCGAGCATTGCCGCGTATCCGGCTCTCTGTGAAGCGCACAAGTCACGGAACCAGGAAAATGGATCGCCTTCGAAGCTCGATTGAAGTGGGAATGTGTAATTCACCTGATAGGTGTCGCCCGATTCTATCAGGCTGCGGATTCGTGAAATCGCCTTGGCGTAGTCGGCCTGCGATATCTGCGGCGTCCAGGGAGCCGCTAAATACGGGAGTCGCTCATGGGTCACCCCGGCGGAAGATTGCTCGAAGACTGCAGCCCAAACGAGGGGAAAATCTCCCGGAGCACGAACGACGAGTGCCGTCTCAAAGGCTGGAGCTGCCTCGTATGCCACGATCAGCGCGACCCAGTATCCAGCGGCTGATGCGTCCTCAGCCATCTTTATGGTTGGTAAGACCTGTTCGACTGAATGCGCGGAAAAGACGGCACGAGGCGTCATCAGGTTGAGGGACCAACCTCTGCCAGTTGGATCGTGCGATTCGAAGATTGCGGATGCTGCGTCGCGAACTGTCACGCCATCATCATACTCCGTCGGGGCGCGGTAGCGTTCGGAGACGCCTTGTCGTCGCTTTGTTTTCGAGATCGGGAGCAGCTGAAAGAGACGGCTTCCTCCGGCGCCAGGTGCCGCCACAAAATGTAGTTACGCCCTTCCGATGGACAATAACAACGATGCGCGTTAGCAGTTCGGCCCGTTGCCATGCCAAGATATGCCGAGCTTCGGGGAGCGAGCTCGCGCGACTCGCAAACTTCCTCGATGAACCCTCGAAGCATCCGCAAAACAATCAGTCATAATCGGAGGAGCTCGTAATGATCACACGCCTCACCCTGTTACTGGTCATGATTACGCTCGTACCACCCCTTCAGAAGACTACGTCGGCGGTGACAGATCTGCGCGTCATGAGTTTCAATATCCGTTACGGAACTGCCGACGATGGTGAGAACCGTTGGGAGAATCGCAAGGCATTCCTCATGGATACAATCAAGGCCTTCAACCCGGATCTGCTTGGAACGCAGGAGACACTTGCATTTCAAAGGGACTATCTGGCGTCGATGCTGCCCGATCATGAGGCGTTTGGCGTGGGTCGAAATGATGGACGCGAGGCTGGCGAGATGGCCGCACTTTATTACCGTCGCACGCGTTTTGAGAAACTCGATGGGGGCCATTTCTGGTTGAGCGAAACTCCGGATCAGGTCGGGAGCAAGGGATGGGACGCTGCGCTGCCGCGAATGGTTACGTGGGTCAAGCTTCGCGACCGTCTCTATCGCAATTCCAAACCGCTGGTTTTCTTCAACACACACTTTGACCATCGGGGAACCACCGCGCGCATCGAGTCTGCCAAGCTTCTGAGAACCCGAATCGATGCGCTCGGCGACACGGCGCGCGTGATTGTCACCGGCGACTTCAATTCGGCTGAGGCCAGTGAGGCCTACATTGCGCTGTTCGGTTCCGATAAAGGACGCAGATCGCCCGTTGTGGACGCCTACAGGGTTGCCCATCCTGAGCGCGCTCCGAATGAGGCGAGCTTCTCCAACTTTGTTGGCGGCAAAAACGATGGGCCGCGCATCGACTGGATAGGATTCTCTCGGGACTGGATTGTCGAGAGTTCGTCGATCGATCGGACAGAGCAAAACGGACGATTTCCGTCTGATCACTATCCCGTCAACGCAGTGGTCCGCATGAAGGCGGTCAAATAGTCGAACCCATCTCATATTTCTATCCATTAGGACCGATACAACGCCGGGCTCGGTTGGTGTGTCGGCGAAAGAGGGTTTGCTTCATGAAACGACGTGAGTTTGTGAGTAACGCAATGGCTGGTGGGATGGTGCTGTTGGCGGGACGTCGTGCGGTGAGCCCGCAATCGCGACTGGCCGACGCGAACGTCGAGATACTTGTCAATGAACCGATCGGCCGCATCGCGCCCGAGGTGTACGGTCATTTTGCTGAACATCTGGGCGGCGTGGTCTATGACGGGATATGGGTCGGAGAAAACTCCAGGATCGCGAACATCGGTGGGATTCGCAAAGCCCTTGTCGATGCGATGGAACGTAAATGCCTCTCATACACGCGAAATGTCAAACCCTCGAGTTTGCGCGGCTTGAATGGATCAGAGGAAAGCGCCTGCTGCTGACGGTGACCAATCCCGATCCCAATTCTGCAAAGGAAACGATGATCGGTGTTCACGGAGCCCCCGCCAGGGAAGTAAAGGTGACCTCGCTGGTTGCTCGGGACATTCACGAACACAATACCTTCGAAAACCCGCAGACCATTCAGCCGCAAACTTCGAGTGCAATCATCCGCTCTGATGGCGCCGTCACCTGCACGATTGCTCCGGCATCGGTTACATGGTTGGAGATGATATTGGCTTGAGAGGCTGAAGGATGCTCGCCGCGAATCCAGTCGCGGTCACGATTGCTGATCCGGCAGGTGATAAAAGCGACTCCTCGCGCGGTGATATAACTCGTCACATCGCTCGGGCATGACCGGCCCTACCCACTTGGGCATTGGATTAGCTCCGCCGGAATAGTATTCAGGCAGGTGATCGAGGATCGATGTTGCGCCTCCTTCC
>JBDTUW010000618.1:0-3487 GCA_040007555.1 Acidobacteriota bacterium
ACCGCAGTGCTTGCAGTTGACCATGGATGTAAAAGTTAATGATGTATGAACTCGCTACGGAAGAGGAAATAAAAGGGAAGTAGGGAGGTGGGCTCTGTGGAGAGGAACAATCGCTGCCAGGAAACGACCCTTCGAGCTTTACGACTTTGATCATCAGTCTCGACCTTCAGCTAACGCCTTGCGTTTTATACCTCAACCCAGGCTTGAGCCTAAAAAGAAATACTTTAAGCTATTTTAGATGCAAAAGGATAAAGACCGTCAATCGCGCCAGCCGGCAATCTCGATGGAGAAAGTCTCGCTCGGATAGACCAGGACATTCTCGGCATTACAAACATGGCAGCGGAGAAACCATTCGCCGCGATCGTGTTCGATACGCTCGACATTATCCAAAGTCGAGCTGCCACAATGTGCGCAGCGGAGCAGGGGAGTGGTGTGGGCCATGAGCGTGAGGGGTGAAATGATAGGGGGAGGGAAGCCCCTGCTTTCTGTAATTCGCATATTGGAGACTTCAAGAATCTACTTGTCGTTTGTGCGGAAACCGATCTTGTTTCCAGGGTGGGCGGGCGATTTCAAATATTTCTTGATCAAGTCAGTGATGACCTCAGATCTGCTGTCGTACTTGTGCTCCATTGCATCGATCTTCCTCGCGAGAACCTTATTCATAGCCAGGATCGAGCGTAAGCGAACAAAGGCTCGCATAATGGCAATGTTCACCCGCACGGCGCGCGTACTTCGAAGCACGCTTGAGAGCATTGCCACACCCTCTTCAGTAAAAGCATAGGGAAGATAGCGACTGCCACCCCTGCTGTTTGAGGTTCCAATTTGGAACCTCAAAGATGCTGCCTCGCTCTTAGACAATCGGAACATAAAGTCCGCAGGGAAGCGGTCTCGATTACGCTGCACCGCCTTGTTGAGGTTTTTTGTGAGTACTCCATAGAGGTGTCCGAGGTCTGCATCGATCATCACCTTATGGCCCCGGATTAGATAGATGCGATCTTCAAGTTGGTCAACCAGAGCACGCGGAGAGGAGAGTATGGATGACATTGGGAGAGGATTAATGCTTTTAGGAAGCGTAGCAAATCAGCCAACTGCGTCAAGTGGCAGCGTCACGACCCCTAAGAATTTCATTGACAGATGCACACGACGCTTCTATAGTGCCCCCGTCTTTCTCCAATATTCTTGAATTTCTTCAGCTAGTGTAGCTTCAGCCGGAAATCTATTGGTGAGGTATAAGCCGCCTCGCAATTTCAGTGTCGCTCCGTGGGGGCGCTGTCATCTCAGTCGAAGAGCAGGATTTAAGAAGTCAGAATTCCGTGTCAGAGAGGTGAGTGCAAAGCTTGCCTGTGCGGATTACCTATCGTGAACGCGGCTTCGATTTTGATCTCCATACCCTGCGAACTTTGAATGCACGTGTTCCGAGGCTGATCCTTTGGATGAGCAGTGCGAAACTGCTCCTATTCTGGGGCCAGCATTAGGATCACACTCCTTTTGTAATCACTCCTGGGCGGCACCCTGCCGAAGAGGTCTCTAACCCAACTTCGTCAGTTTGGTGGCGAAGCGAGGGTTAAGTCCTTTAGATTGGACCGGCGAGGTGCAAAGTCTGCACTACATTCGTAGTTAAAATCGTGACGGTCGGGCAGACACAGACCGAGCCTGCCGAGCAACTCCTTTTGCTCTGGTGTTGGATTGGTGATCCGCCGGAGCCGAATCTCGCGCCCGTCAGTGGTCGGCAGAACGATCTCGCCGCTGTGCAACGTTGCAAGCATTGCCATCGCTCTCGCGGGCGATAACTCGAGTCCCTTCCGCTTTAGCAAGTGCTTCAACGTCACCCATAACGCATACCCTAAGAACGCTACCAGGACGTGGGCCTTTACTCGTCGCTCCAGTTGATGAAAGATCGGCCGAATACTCAGCTCGCTCTTCAGCGCCCGAAATGCCGCCTCGACTTCGGTCAGCTGTATGTACTTTGTCCAAAGGTCTTCGGCACTCTCTCCTCTCAAGTTGGTCCGCAGCAGGTAAGCCCCCTCGCGCATCTCTCGCCAGGCTCGACGACTCTCGATCACCTTCCAGTCTAAGCGTGGCTGACCATCTTGCTCATTGACCTCGATCTGATAGAGATCGTTGACGTGGGCATGACGGGCTTGAATCCGGCCCAGCGATCGCTCAATCTTATTTCGGTTCTTCAGCTTTCCTTCCGCCACTCGCTTCTCAAGCTTGCCGAGCGCTCGCTCCATTCGCGACGAAAACAGGTTCCGGATCGCCTTCTCCTTCTCCCTTCGGGCCAGGGACCTGCAGAGGATGTAGGTCTCCTCCCCGCCTGGCACCGGCACTTGTTTGACTTCGACTTCCCCGCGCACCTGCTCCCAGTTCGGGTCGAGCAGTTCCTGCTCGAACTTCTTCATCTGAGCCCGCGGCGTGCCGACCAGATACCGTCCCTCGCGCCTTCTCAGTGCCGCCAGGTTTGCTTCGCTGATGATTCCTCGATCAAACACCCACACTCGCCGCGCCTTCCCGTATTTCCGCTCCACCATCCGCAGCACTACCTCCAGCGTCGTCACCTCAGATCGGTTCCCGTCGAAGGTTTCATAACTGATCGGGAACCCTTCGGCATTGACGATCAACGCAATCACCACCTGCTTGCAGTCCCCGCGATGATCTCGCGAATAGCCGCGCCTCATCAGCGGATTTGTTTCCGCCGCCCCTTCCACGTAGCTGCTCGTCAGATCATAAAGCAGCACGTCGAACTCGGCTCCAAACAACTCTCCGTATTTCTGCTTCAGATGACGCTCCAACTTCGTCTTGTGCGGCAAGATACGATCCAGGCAGCGATAGAGTCGCGTGTCGTTGAGCTTCTCTTCGCCT
Source organism: Acidobacteriota bacterium (assembly GCA_040007555.1). Classification (GTDB taxonomy): domain Bacteria; phylum Acidobacteriota; class Blastocatellia; order RBC074; family RBC074; genus JANNRD01. The sequence goes on from JBDTUW010000618.1 coordinate 2,863, forward strand.
ATCCCCAGCAAATCATCCAGCGCGGTCCTCGGGAACCATCGCTGCTCGATCGACAACTCGCTCCCTGGCGCGCACAGCCGATTGATCCCCAGCACTGCTGCGACCCGCGACCACGGCACTTCGGCTCGATCGCCGTCCAGCAACTCCCCAAAGAACTTGTCCAGCTCCAGACGCTTCCACAGCTCCAGGCCCAAAAAGCAACTCCCGAACTCACGTGTTCGCTCCAGCCGTACCTTGTTCAATAACACCCGCGCTACATTGGGGTCGTCCTCTGGAGGTTCGACCTCGCTCGGGAACAGCTTCAGTTGCTGTGCCTCGCCGTGCTCGTTGAAAACCTCGATCGTCTTGAGCCACCTGGCCTGTGCTGAGGTATTCAATTCTCCAAGGTAACAAAGCGTCCGTTGTCGTGGACCGTCGGGAGTGCGGACAGTTTCAACCAGCGACCAATAGTCGTGATCTTTTCCATCCTTCTGTCGCCGATGTTGACGTAGGAACATCTGGGGCCCGATGTTGCCACTACGTCCAATCGCAAACAAGAGGGTAGGTCTGCACTACATCGCGTTTTCGCGACTTCGCGAAAAACCGGCACTGAAGGTAAAGCACTTGCCTTTCCGGAAACCTTGAA
>JBDTUW010000619.1:0-3485 GCA_040007555.1 Acidobacteriota bacterium
ACGCGAAGCTGCCTGACAAAGTAGCGAAACGGCCGCAGGGGCGGGATTCCCTGCTATTTTTGCGTTAACGAAACGCCGGGCAGGGACAAGCCCCGCCCCTACGCTGGAATCCCGGAAGAGTCTGTGTTTCAACGCAAGGCGCAAGACGCAAAGGCCCAAAAGAAAGAGCAAAAGGAAAAACTGGCAGACCGAAACGGCGCCAACCTGTTGCGCAATTTAGGCAATTGCGCAACACGGGCACATGCTCTCTGCTCATCCTCAGACGACCTCAGCTAGTACCCTTCCACGTCACAGGTTGCGTGACCCTCGCACCCGAGTGTGAGGGGTCTTTAGCGAGTTCCAGCACTGTAACTTTACGCAACACTAAGGCTGGTTTTACATGCAGTTAACACCTACCCGTTAGTCTCGTCGCTCACATAGAGCGAAATCACGATGCCCGTTGGGGTGTCTGAATCCATTGCCCCGGCCATGTCGGTATGTCATCGGTCCACGCTTGACTTTGCACTCCGTGCATTGAGGACGGAGGACTGAGTCTCGAGGGAGGCTGGAAGGAATCATCAGGACTTGAAGGCAGAAGCCTTGCGCGTTGATGGCGGCAATCGATGGCCCTTGACTCAAGCGTGGGTGCCGCTCGAGCCGAAGTTTTGAGGCGAAGAACGAGCATTTATACGAAACCCGAACACTCCGAAGGAGCATTTATGAGACTACATAGCGAGAAGAGATTCCCCCTCTCTTCCAGTGCCTCGATGACCAGGTACGTTCTGATCGCAGTTTTCACTTTGGCAGCGTCGATGGGAGCTTTTGGTCAAACTGATCAAGCCCGCATATCAGGCACAGTCAGGGATCAGGCTGGTGCGGTGGTTCCGGGCGCGACGGTCACCGTTAGGAACGAGCGCACGGGCGATACGCGCACAGCGACTTCCAACCATGACGGCAGCTTTCTGATCACCAATCTTCGGCCCTCAACCTATACCATTAGCACCAACTCAAGCAGTTTCACCAAGATGGAGTACACCAATATCGAATTGGTGGTCGGGCAGGCGCTGAATCTAGACGTTCAGCTTAAGCCTGCGGGCACCACCGAATCGGTCACTATTGTTGGCGGCGATGATGTACCGCTCGACAGTAGTTCGGCGCGTATGGGCGCGAATGTTAACCAGCAGGAGGTGCATGGCCTGCCCCTCAATGGCCGCCAGTTATCGCAGCTCTATCTGCAGGCGCCCGGGGCACTCAATAGCGGATCGGGGACATTTGGCGACATCCGCTTTTCGGGGCGCGCCGTGCAGCAGAATTCAATCCGCTTCGACGGCGTCGAAGGCACGGCAATTGTCGATGCCAGCCCGGGCAATCTGAATGGCGAGATCGCCTCGCCGTTTCGCCTCCAGGCTTCCCTCGAAAACGTGCAGGAATTCCGGGTGGACTCCAACAGCTATCCAGCCGAATACGGCACCGGCACCGGAGGACAGGTCAATGTCGTGACCAAGTCCGGCTCCAACAAGTTTCACGGTTCCGTCTTCGAGTATTTGCGCAACGATGTGTTGGACGCGCGCAACTGGTTCGACCGCGCCACCAAGTCACCACTGAAGCTGAATCAATTTGGCGCCTCTCTCGGTGGCCCGATTATCGGCGACAAGTTCTTTTTCTTCGGTAGCTATGAAGGCTACCGGCTGCGCTCTGGCATCAACTTTGTCGAGGCCGTGCCGAGTGCAACAGCATGCGCGCGCGCGGTCGCAGCGACTGCGCCGCTCTGTTTGGGCGCGTTTCGGGGTGCTGGCGCGGTGATTCTGGCGGGCGCTTCAACGGATCCGGATTTCGCCATCGCGCAATTGCAGGCTAGCAACCCAGTCAACGAAAACTCGGGCGCGCTCCGGCTCGACTACAAGGTGAATGATAAGAACTCAGTATACGTCCGCTACTTCCGCGACCAGGGAAACAACGATCAGCCGCAAAACGTCTCCGGAAGTCGCGCCATCATTAAGGCAGTGCCGCAGAACGGCGTCCTGGCCTGGCAAACAACAATTGGGAGCAATAAGATCAACGAGTTCAAACTGGGCTATAACGGCGCCTACACACGCACATCCGGTTTCGCGCCGACGGTCAATGGGATTGACCTGTCCGCCGTAATTCTCAATATCAGCGGGAGTGTAGCCAATAGTGGTATCCCGGGGCAGGGAAATTCGTCGGGGATCGCGGTGCCCGGCGGTCTGGTCCGAGCTAACAGTGCGACTAATGGGCGTGGACAACCGTACACGCCATACACAATCAGCCTGGTGGACTCCCTTAACTGGATGCGAGGCAATCACAACATCAAAGTCGGAGCGGAGTTTCGTTTGATTCGCGTCTATACAGATCGCCTTGGCGGCACGACTTACACTTACTCGAACCTCACCAACTTCCTCGCCAACACAGCACAGTCGGTTCAATACCTCGGCGACGTCAGCGCGCCAAGCCCATTTAATAATGGGGCGACCGGACAACGGCTCGCGAAGACCGAGTTCTATATTGGCTATGTTCAGGACGAATGGAGGATCAAGCCGAATCTGACATTCAACTATGGTCTGCGCTACGAGTACTACGCGCCGCTGCGTGAGGACAACGATCGTCAGGTGGTGTTTGACCTCCAGAAAGGTGTCATCCTGCCATCAGAAACGACGGTTTTTAAGGCGTTGAAGACCAGCTTTGCACCGCGCCTGTCTGTAGCCTGGTCACCATCCGCCCGGGGCTCCTTCTTTGGCGGCGACAAAACGGTAATCCGCGCCGGTTTCGGAATCAACTACGGGCCGGGCCAGTTGGAAGACCAGATCCAGCCGATCGAATCGGACCGCGTAAGCTCGACGCTGAGCAACGTCTCCAATGCTTTTCCGGCCAACATCCCGCAAATCGTCGCTAACTTCGCGAGCAATCCCACCAACCGTCAATATCAACCGCGCGCCTATGACCAGATAAACTATCGTGTGCCGGAGCGCATCTTTTCTTACACGGTCTCGGTACAGCAGCAGCTCCCCTACAAGATGGGATTGACGGTCGCCTATGTCGGCAGTCAGGGACGCAATCTGTTTCTTCGCAGCGTCGGAAACAACATTACTCGAGTTTTGACCAACGTGGATCCGACTCAGGCTGCGATCGTCATTCGGGAATTCTCGATTGTCACCGATAACGGGGTGGGCAGGAACCCGACGGTACAGAACCCATATGCTGAGATTGACTACAAACGAAGCGGCGGGCACGATCGTTACGATGCAATGCAGATGACGCTCAATCGCCGCTTCAATACTGGAATAACGCTAAATGCGCAATACACGTTTGGGCGCAGTTATGGCAACACGGCGGGCTCGAACGAGGCTGTGACTTCGGCCAACATTGCCCGAGTCACCGACGAATTTGATTACGACGACGGCTACAACAACTTCGACGTGCGCCACACCTTCAACATCAGTGGATTGTATGCTCTGCCCTTCTTCGGCAAAGGAGAGGGCCTCAGCAAG
>JBDTUW010000620.1:0-3483 GCA_040007555.1 Acidobacteriota bacterium
GCAGGCTTAGCTCATTCGGCCGACTCCTCGCTGCTTCCTCGCGCATCTGTCGGGTAAGCGCAGTCAGCTCAGCGGTCATTCGCTGGTCCTCTGCCCGTTCCTTTGGGGTTAGAACCAGGGCCGGATTGATTCGTTGTGCATTGATCATATCGAGAAGAACTCTGGCCTTGGCATGCTCCGCGTATTCCAGGGCTTCCAACGCGCGATTCTCCTTGACCAGAATCTCGGTCAGCAGATGAAGCGCTCCCACTCGCTTGCCAAAAAAGAGTTGCTGCTGGTGTATGTCGCCAAGAATCGAGCCACGTAACTCATCCAACTGATCAACCGCAGGTTTCAAGACGGCTTTCGCCGCCGCCGTCTCATTCCGCGCCAAATATAGTTGAGCCAGTGTGACGGAGGTGATTTGCAGGAGCGTCGAGAAATTGTGCTGCTTTGCCAGTGAAAGGGCCTTACCTGCCTCGATGAGGGCTTCCTCGGATCTCCCGAGTCTGCGAAGAATCTCAGCCTTCCACGCAGCCACTTCACCGATCCGCAGTGGGTCGTTTGCGGACTTGGCGGCTTCTTCGCCTAAATTCACCTCTGCCAGCGCGGTGGCATTGTTGCCCTCAAGGCTCGCAACGGCGCTGAGGTGTTGTCTCGCAAGAATGACGGTGTCCAAATCTCCCAGGTCCAGCGCCATCTGCAGGCTTCTGCGAAGATTTGGCACCGCCCTTTCAACCTGCATCTGCCGCAGCGCAACGATGCCCATCGCGAGAAGTGAATTCGAGATTTGACGCTTGTCGTTCTCCTCATCCGCGATCTGCATCCCACTAACGAAGTAGGCCTCGGCACGATCGTAGTCCTCGCGCTTCAAGTAAAGAGAGCCAAGCCGCTGCAACACGGCACATTCCTGAACCCGGGAGGATTGGGCGCGGGCTCTGGAGAGAGCTCTTTCGAGGTGCACAAGGGCCCATTGGTAATTGCCGATCTGGGAGTATGCGTCGCCAAGCGAGTCAAGGGTCTCGGTAATCCAAGTGCCATAGATTGGGAGTGAACGGTCCATCCTCTCAAAGAGATCCAGCGCTCGATGGAGCTTGTCTATGCTGTCCGGGTATAGGCCTTCGCGAAGATCCAAGTGCGCCAGGACAAAGACGGCAAGAGCGATACCAAACTCGTCGGGTGAGATGCCAGGCGGGGCATCGGAATTTCGCAGCGATTCTTCCAGTTGCAGGGACTTCTCTGCCAGATTGCGAGCTGCGACAAAGTTTTTGCCAAGCAGATACACCTGACTGAGATGACTGTTAACTGTCAGAGCATCTCGAGGCAGGCCCGCCCGGGAGAAATTCGTGCAACCCGAAAGTAAGGCCTCAACCGCCTCATCGAGCAGCCCGAGTTCAGTTAACTTCCTTCCAAGCGCAAAGTAGCTGACAGCGATCGTCCGATGATCGTTCAAAACCTGGGCTACCTGGAGGGCGGTGCGATAAGCCAGGACGGATTGTCGGGCGCTGCTCCCGCCTGCCAGAAAGGCAGCTCGATTTCTCAGCCAACCCCACAACTGTAGTGTCACGAGGTCAGCGTGAATCTTGCAGAGACTCTCGACCTGAGCTGATCGATCGGTCTCGCCGAAGCCGGAGAGCGCATAGAAGAGATCCACCGAACTTCGAATTGGGGCCGGCTCCGGTTGGGCGAACACGGACGAGCCTGTCCACAGAAACGCGATCACAACACACTGGACTGCTCGTCCAGACCATCGCCTGCGATAGTTCGTCATAGATCACCAGAAGATCGCCGCGTGATTCTAACGTTGTCAGCTTGTCATCTTTGCCAGATTCCCTGGAGTTGGGCAACAGAGGCGTCCGTCATCAAGTACACACGCGGGAAGAACCCAAAAGTGCCAAATGGCCGACCTGTTTTTCTTGCTTTAGCCGCAGTTTCGAAAAAACGAAGCTGTGTTGCAGTGTTTTTTGACACCTGTGGAATTGGATCAGCCAACTCGCGTCTTATTTTGATGATGAGAGGAACGCCGACAGGTAGTAGGGCTTGACCTCTCGATCCTCCGATGGGAAGGAATGCCTATGACTGAATCAGCGGGCCTGCCGGACCACTTGAATCCCAAGGGATATTCCGACGCTCAGCTAATCAGGAACTGCGCCGACTGTCTTGAAGACGACGCGTCCTGGGTCGAGTTCGTTTCCCGGTACGACCCGATTCTGAACAGAAGCGTGTGCCGGGCATATCGGCGATTCACACAAGGCGGATATCCACCGAGATGGCGGGTTGCCGAACTGGTTCAGGATGTGTACCTCCGGCTCCTCAAGAATGATTGCGAGCTGTTGCGAAGACTTCGCGGCGAAACTGGGTCCGCCGCAAAGGCCTATTTTGCTCAGGTCGCCGCTCATACTACCGGGGATCTGCTGCGGCAGGAGCTGGCTCAGAAGCGGATCCACGTCTCCACCTCGCTGGATGAATCGCGACCGCCGGAGCAATCCCTCGTCGACAGCTTCGCACTTCCCGAACGACTCGCAGATCGCGATCTGATCAAGCTCCTTGCGCGTCACAGTGCAGGTGAACAAGTCCAACGCGACGCGATGATCTTTCTCCTTCACGTACGAGCTGGCCTGACGGCGGAGGAGATAGCACGGGCTGACTTCGTCCGGCTCCAACCTGCCAGCGTCATGAGCATTCTAATCCGTACCAGGAACCGGCTCAAGAAAGCACTGATGAAGGCGGCATAAGCCTTCAACGACATCGCCACCGCCTTCGGCTGTAGTTCATGGCTATTTGGCTCGGCTATGGCAAGGCACCGATAGAATCGAAAGCGTGACCTAGACTCGCTCCATGTTCCTTAACGCCCTCGGCGCATCCCTTCCCGCAGTCATTCGCGAGACCACCGGCAGCAGGATCATCCCCATCCCAGCCGCGAGCGTCTTGAAGGGAAACAGCATCGCGTCACCGCTATACCAACCGGCCGCATCACCACCCGTGATCGCGGTCCATATCTCCGGGTAAGGAATAAACGACTTCATCCCCAGCAATGGCTCGCCTCCACCCAGACGCAGCACCAGTGAGACCGCAAACGCGACCATCGACCCGGTCCGGTTCACCTTTGGATCAAAAAGCGCGCTCACCAGTTGCGGAAACAGCAGGACAAAAACGAGGTCGCTGGTAAAGAACCACAGCGCCTGAACACTTTGCACCTTCAGCGCCATGACGATCGCGCACGCACCCAGCACAACAATCGAACCGCGAATCAGCCGTTTCATTTGCACCACCGTCAGGTCCGGCAGCAGCAATCTCTTCGCACCATTCCAACTAAGCATCGATGCCGCCGACAGTATCGAGGAACTAAAACTGGAAGTAACCGCTCCCACGATTGCGCCAAGACCCAGCAATGCGACAAATGGCGGTGTCGCGTACTTGAGGAGCATCGGCAGGGTCAGCGACGGTTGTGCTTCAAGTGCGCTGCGAATCTCCGATGGCCAGGCATAGCTAAAGGCTGCAATC
>JBDTUW010000621.1:0-3483 GCA_040007555.1 Acidobacteriota bacterium
GGTGGCCGGGGAAGATCACGGCAGGTCGCACAAGTGATTACCTTGGATACTTTCCCGATATCATGACGACGATCGCCGATGCCACAGGAACGAATGCACCGGCGGATATGGACGGCATTTCGATCCTGCCCGAGCTGATCGGTGGAGCTGCCGCGGGCCGGAAGCAGACGCAGCACGAGTATCTCTATTGGGAAATCGGCAATTGGACAGCGGTTCGACAGGGCAACTTGCGCGCCGTCCAACCGGCGAAGGGCCGGAAGTGGGAGTTATACGACGTCGCCAGCGATCCCAGCGAATCCAGGGATATCGCTCAGGAGAAACCCGGCATTCTTGCGAAGCTCACAGCACTTGCCGCTAATGCGCACGAACCAGTCCGCGAAGGGAGCTTCTCCCGTACCGACCGCAAGGAGCGCGACCAACGCGCAAAATTCGGCAAGCAGGATGAGGTCGTGGGGCCGAAAGCCAAACAATGAGTGCGCCCACGGCCGTGGCAAGGTGGGCAGTGAAGGTCGATCGGATCTTGTGACGGAGACACGATTCCATTCGTGTCCGTGAGCTTGTGGGTATCCAATGAGGCACGCTATGAAAATGAATCTGACCTTGAATGCTTTCCCAGCCCGTTTCCTCGCGCAGGTTGAATCGATCTTGCTGCAGGTCGCGCTGATCTCGTGTTGTGCCTTGTCGGTTGCCGCGCAACCCGGTTCATCCGTTGAATTGAAGTGGTTGGGAGACAAGGCCCCCGCAGCTGCGACGGGCGTTAGCTGGGGTGTGCCGTGGCCTCAGGGCAAAGTCCGGAAGGACCAGGCCTTCGTTCTGACCACCTCCGACGGAAAAGCGTTCCCGCTTCAATCAAAGACTCTCGCGTGGTGGCCCGATGGTTCGATCAAGTGGTCAGGATTTACCACCGTCGCTGGCCCCGAAACAGCGGGTCCACTCAAGCTCTCGCCGAGCAATGCAGCTTCGCCCTCGTCAGGGCAAGTGGTGAAAGTCGCACAAAGCGACACCACCTTTGAAATAGACACGGGGCGAATGAAGGTTCGCATCTCCAGATGGGGCGATAGCCTCATTGACTCGATGGTTGTTGACGGACAGGAAGTGGCGAGACAGGGACGGCTCGTCTGTATTCTACAGGATGGTCCCGACGGCGATGCCGAGAACGGTCCGGCTCGCGAGAAGTATTTAACAAAGGTCGAACAAGTCACGATGGAAGAGTCTGGTCCGGTTCGGGCCGTGGCAAAAGTCGAGGGCAAGCATCGAGGTCTGAAAAGCAGCCGCGAATGGCTGCCGTTTGCGGTCCGCCTATACTTCTATGCCGGTCAGGAATCGGTCCGTATGGTTCACACCGTTGTCTACGATGGCGATGAGAGTAGGGATTTCATTCGCGGGCTTGGTGTGGTGTTCTCCGTTCCGATGCGCGAACAGGTACACAACCGTCACGTACGTTTTTCTGGCGAAAGCATGGGCCTGTGGTCAGAGCCGATTCAGCCAATGATCGGTCGTGGGGGTCGCTTCGTGACGAACCCTTCAACAAGTACCGATGTCTATCCGGATCAGATTGCCGGCAAGCGTGTTCCGAACAAGGAAGCCTATGATGCGCGCGGGCAGGGGCTTCTGGCAGATTGGGCCGTCTGGGACGACTTCAAACTGATTCAACCTAACGCTGACGGTTTCACCGTTCTCAAGCGTACCAATGCTCAGAGTGCATGGATACCGGCTGGTGCGGGCAGCCGGGCATCGGGTTTGGTGTTTGCCGGGGATGTAAGCGGTGGACTCGCGGCGAGTCTCAAGAACTTCTGGCAGTCGTACCCGTCATCACTCGAGGTGCGGCAGGCGTCCAGCGGAACGGCAGAGCTCACGGTTTGGATGTGGTCTCCGGAAGCGCCTGCTATGGATATGCGCCACTACGACACTCGCGCTCACGGTCTCGAAGCCGTCTATGAGGATGTTCAGCCCGGTTTCAGTACTTCACATGGAGTGGCACGCACCAGTGAGATCAGGCTATTCGCGACTGCCGCTGTCCCGACGAAGGAGCAGACAGTAAGGATGGCGCTCGCTGGCGCCGAGCCTTCATTGTTGGTGTGTTCGCCGCAATACCTGCATTCGGTACGAGCATTCGGCGTATGGGGACTCGAGGACCGATCGACTCCGGTGAAGCGTGCGATCGAAGAGAAGCTCGCAGCGACGCTTGATTTCTATCTGAAGCAGCCCGATCAGCGCAACTGGTATGGATTCTGGGACTACGGCGACGTGATGCACTCGTATGACAACACACGTCATGTCTGGCGCTACGATCTGGGTGGTATGGCGTGGGACAACACTGAGCTGGGTACCGACATGTGGCTTTGGTACAGCTTTCTCAGGACGGGTCGCGCCGATGTCTTCCGAATGGCCGAAGCCATGACACGTCATACGAGCGAAGTGGATGTGTATCATCTCGGCAAGTTCGCTGGATTGGGCTCCCGACACAACGTGCGTCACTGGGGTTGCGGTGCCAAGGAGGCTCGGATCAGCCAGGCGGAGTACCGTCGTTTCTACTATTACCTCACGACTGATGAACGCACGGGCGACATGATGCGTGAGGTTCTGAATGTGGATTCCAAGCTCGTGGAGTATGAACCGATGCGGCTGGCCCAGCCAATCACTGAGGCCGAGAAGAAGTATCCGACGCGAGTTCGTTTCGGGCCGGACTGGCTGGCCTTCGTCAGCAATTGGGCGACGGAGTGGGAGCGAACCGGTGACACCAAGTGGCGCGATAAGATTCTCGCTGGAGTCGAGAGTCTTGCTCGCATGCCGCTTGGAGCTCGCAGCGGAAAGAACCTTTTGTTTGGCTATGATCCGGCGACCAGTAAGCTGTATCAGCTTTCGGATGAAGCGGGCACGTACAACCTGACGACGATCATGGGAGGCGCAGAGGTTGCGTTCGAGCTCGACTTGATGCTCGACGACGAGCGATGGAGGAAACTCTGGCTGCAATACTGCCGATTGAATACTGCTCCCAGGGATGTCGTGTTGAAAGATATGTCTACTGGAGCCGAGGGAAGCGATGCATCATATGTTCGAGATGGTCGACTGGCTTCTTTTGTTTTTCTGAAAACAAAGAACGATGCGTTTCTTAAGGTGGGTGTCAATGCACTCTTAGCGATTGGTCGTGGCAGGCAGAACGAAGCGGTCGTAAACGTGGCTGGACCGGAGGTTCTAAGAGCTGTAGACGAATCCGGATTGGGGAATACGAATTCAGCTGCGCAGAATGGATTGACGGCGATCATCACGCTGGGGATGTTGGGTGATCGGTTGCCGGCAGAGTTTCCCCCTCAGGAGGCGCCACCCGCGGGTCGGGGAGGGCAGCGCCCGCCTGGGAATTGAACTGCGTTGACCTGCGCCATCAGCGGAATGTGAGACCGATGCGGACCCCAATGAAATTCGTGCTTCTGAAAAGTGGGACGTAGTGATCTCGAACTTCGACGCGCAGGCCCACGCGTTCCT
>JBDTUW010000622.1:0-3473 GCA_040007555.1 Acidobacteriota bacterium
AACCAACCAGGACTACCCGCGAATGCTCAACACCTGGCGGCAACGCGAGCGTCGCGACGGGATTATCCTAAAGAGGATATCCTTTCCCGTACCACCACCCAGTCTGGACGATCTAGCTGAGCGCATCGAAAGAGCGGTCACGCAACGGACAAAGGTAATTCACTTTTGCCACATTACGAACCTCACGGGTCAGATATTTCCGGTGAAACGGATTTGCCGGTTCGGCCGCGAACGAGGGATCGAGGTTATCGTTGACGGAGCACACGCATTTGCACACTTTCCGTTTACTCAGCCGGACCTGGATTGCGATTACTACGGCACGAGTCTGCACAAGTGGCTGACGGCGCCGCATGGCACAGGCTTTCTCTTTGTCCGGAAATCAAAGATCAAAGGGATCTGGCCACTCATGCCTGCGGATGAGAAGCAGGATGATGACATCCGGAAATTCGAGGAAATCGGGACGCACCCTGCAGCGAATCACAATGCCATCAACGAAGCGCTGGATTTTCACGAAGGCATCGGTGCGGAGAGAAAGACGGCAAGACTGCGGTTCCTTTTCCAGCGGTGGGCAAAGCGGCTGGAGGGCCAGAAGGGCGTGAAGATACTGACCAGCTTCGACCCGCGGCAGTCAGGCGGCCTGGCGACATTTACCATTGATGGCGTTAATCCGGTGCAATTGGCGGGTCATCTCTATGAAAAGTACCGGATCATCTCAACTGCGATCGTGCACGATGAGTTTCGCGGACTAAGAGTGACGCCGAATGTGTACACAACACTCGAGGAGATAGATACCTTTGCGCAGGCCGTTGAGAAGGTAATCGAGAAGGGCCTCGGATTATCCTAGATCCGGAACAGTCTGTTGCTCCTCTGCCAAACCGGAAGTGAGTCAGACAGGGCGCAACCAGTATTACGTTCCCCATGAGAAGTAAATTCCTTTCGTTGACGATCCTCTGTTTTGTTCTTGCATTCGGCCTCCCCGCCACTGCGCAGAAACCTCCTGAAAAGCAGGGAGCGGATAAGAAAGCCGAGCAGGACCCCGCGATCAAGGTTTCCACGACGTTGGTAGAAGTACGGGCTGTAGTTACGGACAGGCAGGATCGCCTCGTCAAGGACCTGAAGAAGGAAGACTTCGAGATTCTCGAGAACAAGCAGTTGCAGGAGGTCAGCTTCTTCTCGCAGATCACGGTCGGTGAGCGTGTCCCGTCGACTCCGGAACTTGCCGGCAACACCGGAGCGGCAGCGGAACGGCGCCGGCCGGGAGCGGCGTCAGACAGTCCCACGCGGACCATTGTACTTTTTGTCGACAACCTGCACATGTCGGATACGAGTCTGCTTTTTGCCAAACAGACTCTCAAACGTTTTATTGCCGAGAAGCTCGCGGAAGACGATCTCGTGGCCGTCATGACCAGCGGTGGAACGCTCGGCCTCTTTAGCCAGTTCACTCGGGACAAGCGGGTACTGCAGTACGCGGTCGACAAGATCGGTGCTCGATCGACCAACGCACATACGAATTTTACGCCCTATCTCGCGTCTCAGGTTGAGTTAGGCGCCCCGGACGCACTGGATTTCGCGATCCAGGTAATGGCGGTGGAAGACGCCATTACGGGACCACGCAACATGATGGAATCTTTGGCGCGGGCACGCTCCAGCCAGATCATGAGCGAGGCGACCTATCAACGCCGCATCGCCCTCCTGACGATCACAGCATTAACAGAACGGCTCGCGACTCTGCCGGGACAGCGTCTGATCGTCGCTCTCTCTGACGGCTTCACCCTATACGGGCAGGGCGGTAGTATTGACACCAGTGACCTGCAGAGGGTAACGAGCAAAGCCGCAGTTGCCGGTGTCGTCATTTACACGATCGATGCAAGAGGACTCGCACCGCCACCCGGGTTCGACGTCTCGCTCCGTGGAATGAATGGCGCACCGGCAGCGAACGGGTTTCTCAGCCGCGCCGAGAGTGACAACGAGAATGTACTCAATGCGCTGGCTCGCGATACCGGAGGCGAACCATATCGAAATACAAATGACCTCGTCGGATCGATGCGCAAGGCTCTCGACAACAACAGCTCCTTCTACGCGCTTAGCTATTATCCCGGCGATGATGAAAGCTCGAAGTTTCGTCGCATTACAGTTCGGGTCAAGGGTCACCCGGAATACAAGGTGCGCGCTCAGCAGGGATATCTACCGTCTGCACTTGCCAAGGCAAGCAAGGATGCGGCGGTAAAAACTCCACAACAGCGGCTGGCTGAGGCTGCAGTGGCACCGCTTGCAATCGCTGATATCGGTGTCTTTGCCACGGCAGACTTTATCGAGACCGAAGTCGACAATGCGCAAGTATCTCTCCAGGTGTTTATCGACGGGGCAAAGCTTCAGTACACCGAGGAGAAGGAGCGCCATCGGTTTGCTCTGGAGATGATTGCCCTGGTCTTTGACGCTTCGGGTAAGCAGATAAAGGCGGACTCAACAGCAATCCAGACGAATCTCCTGCCGGCCAGCATGGAGCGCGCCAAGGCGTTGGGACTTCGCTACTCGCGTCGCATCGAACTAAAGCCAGGTACTTATCAGATTCGCGTCGGCATCCGCGAGCTCGAGACTGACAAGATGGGCACGGCCGCGGCGTGGGTGGAGATACCGGAGCTCGGCGGAAAGAAGCTGCAGGTAAGCAATATTCTTCTGACCGATCCGACCACACTGGATTATGTCTCAACGTTGGGCAAGGAGAATCTGTCGCTGCAAAACGGCACGCGGCAGGGGCTAAAGGCCTATCGGCAGCGGGACATACTCGGGTTCTATGTGCGTGTTTATCCGCCGGCAAAGGCTACCGCAGACGAGCTTACGGGACTGACGTATCAAACCGAGATATGGCTGGGCGACCGGATTGTTGCCGAGACGGGATGGAAGCCATTACAGTCGTCACCGGACACGCTGAAGGGCGTGGAACTTGGCCGTCAGATTCCGCTCTCGGGAATCGCGCCGGGGTTCTATGATCTAAAGGTGGTCGTTAAATCTCCAAAGACAAAGAATCCGACAGTGCGATCAGCAGCGTTTGAGATCACTCGATGACTTGAAAGATCGAGGAGTCTCCTGCCGATGGTCGCAACATCCTTTTTTGGCATCAGGTGCTGGGAGCGATTGAGGCAACCGCTGCTCGTAGTGCCGCCTTCAGGCGGAATCTCGGATATCGAGACATTCCGCCTAAAGGCGGTACTACGAACAGCGGTCGCCTCAATTGCTCCCAGCACCTAACCCAGCGAAGACTGCTCTTTGTCGCTCTGAGAGCTTTGATGCCACGACGAACCGCGCCGGTCCTCTCGGCTGAGTCGCCTCCAGAACAATGCCGTAAGGCTCCAGCAGCTCCTTTAATCTTATCTCGCGCACTCCATCGATATAGTCCGTGACGAATCTGGAAAAGTCTCCCGCACGTCTCAACTCTTCCAGCACTTCGCGATTGCCCACATCGCGATGGGTCA
>JBDTUW010000623.1:0-3472 GCA_040007555.1 Acidobacteriota bacterium
GGACAACCTGATCCGTTCGTCAGCCTCTCTTCGTTTGTTTTGAGAACCCGGCGGTGAAGGCTTGAGCCATAACGGACGTTGGACAGCCGACAAACACACGGGTTCAGAGGCTCTTCAGGAATTCCATAAGGCCTTTGTCCTCCCGCCAGTGCTTCGTTGTGTTCGCGCCCTTCACCTCGCAATGGGTCAGCGCCTGGGCCTTCATCTCCAGATCTGCTTCAGCGTAGATGCTTGTTGTGTCGATTGACACGTGACCGAGCCAGGCGCGGATCGTATTAATGTCGACCCCTGATTGTAGTAGATGCATCGCTGTCGAATGGCGGATTGAGTGGGGTCCCACGCGTTTGTCCCCCAACGAGGTGGCGGCGTACCGCTTAACCATTGTGTGAATGCCAAACCGTGTCATCGGGCGATGGCAGCGGTTTAGGAAAACGCGTTCAGCATCCGCACGACCGCTGATGAGCGGAGTAATCGTCTGAACGGTCTGTGGCCAAAGCGGGCAGATCCTCAGCTTTCCGCCCTTCCCTCTGAGGCGGACTGAAGAATAGTCCCGCTCTGGAGCCTGCGCAAACTGCAGATTCGAAACTTTTAGTTGGGCAGCTTCGTCTGCACGAGCCCCTGAATTGTAGAGGAAGAGCAGCAGGGCGTGATCGCGAATTCCCTGCTGGGTCATGCGGTTCGGCGCATTGAGCAGCGTATCCATTTCTGGTTTGCGCAAATAGTGTGCCGGCTCCCGGGCAGTTTTCTTGAATGGAATCCCCCGGATCTGTCCACACCACTCAATGTGCTCCGGGCTGTGCAATGCTACGAAGTGCGCGAAAGCGTGCAGGGCTGCCAGTCGCTGATTCCGCGTGGTAACCTTGCAGTGCCGATTTTGTTCGAGATCGTTTAGGAACGCTCGGACCATATCGGCGGTGAGACTGACAACATCGAGGCGATCGACAGTCATTGTTCCCTGTTGCGCCACGAATGGGATGATCTGTGAAAGCGTGTCCCGGTAGCTGGTCTGAGTGCTTCGAGCGAGATTCTTCTCTCCGATCAGGTGCTCCATCAAGAAGCGCCGAACCCAGGGCCCCAGTAGTTTATGGTCAGCCATGCATCACCTCCGGAAACGCGTACTTTTCAAATCGTCGAGACGCCTGCAATAGCAGGTCTGGGGTCATGGTCAGGTACTTCTGCGTCGCAGCGAGACTGTGATGTCCGAGATATGTAGAAAGCCGCGGGAGCATCGATTGAACGTCTGCGCCTTCTGCGTACCAGCTTGTGAGCCGGTGGACTGCAAATGAGTGCCGAAGGTCGTGAAGCCGAGGCTGGTAGCGGCCACCGTCGGCCCTGGAAATGCCGACCCTGCCGCGCAGTTCCGTGAACGCCTCGCGAACAGTAGAAATGAGAAGCTGCTTTCCCTTTCGATCGACGAAGAAGGCTTGGTTTTCTGCACGGGAGCCGTGAATGGCTTCGGTTCGACTGCGATACCGTTCAAGCTCCCCTGACAAGTCGGCTCCGACCGGCACGAGCCGCGTCTTGTAGAACTTTGTCTCTCGAACGGTTAGGATCGTGCTCTTGAGATCGACATCGGCCCGCGTGAGCGCAGTCGCCTCGCTAATACGGAGGCCGGCGCCATAGAGCAGAATCAAAATCGCGCGGAACGTCTCCGGCTCCAGGTGCAGCCCTTGCTTTCGATAGCCGCTCGCACCGTCCAGCAGTCGGCGAATCTCCTGCCGCGAGTAGATGTACGGCTCCAGCGCAGGCGGGTTCCTTGGCAATGTTGTGGGCAATGCGATCTCGGCCGCGTGTCCCCGACTGGTCGCAAATGCGTAGAACTCCCGGAGCGCGTAGTATTTCCGATGGACATAGAACGTGGCCCGCCCGTCTCCCTGAATGAACTTGGCGACCTGATCGCGCCCGATTTCCGTGACGTCGACTTCCGGCCCAATCAATCGCGCGAATGTGCCCAAGAGCTTCTCACCGGCACGGAAGTCTGCGCCCGAGGATCTTTTGAAGGCAATGTACTTGCTGATCAGCGTTTGTATGGTCACAGAAGCCCCTCCAAGGAAAACTCGCCGACGGTGCGCAGGCCCTTCAAATCGACCTTCGCATAGATCTCGGTCGCACCAACACATCGATGTCCGAGATGATCGCCGATGGCTTTCATCGACAGCCCTTCTGCCAGGAGCCGGCACGCACACGCGTGGCGAAGAGAGTGCGGGCCGTAATGCCTCAGCGTCATTCCCAGTGCCTGCTCTCGTCTACGGGTCATTGCTTTGATAGCGCTCAAGGAAAGAGGCTGAATCGGCGATTTCATCTGAAAGAACAGCGCCCTCAACCCGGAACGAGGCCTGACCTCCGTGACATATCGCAAAACCGCGTCACCTGCTGTCTGAGTCAGCGGATATAGTTGTGTTCGCTCGACCTGTTTGGAGCGGCGGACACGGAGAATTTCCCCCTCCCAATCCAGATCATCAAGAGTCAGCCGGTGAAGCTCACTAAGACGCAGGCCGTAAACGGCAAATAACAGTATGATCGCCCTGTCCCGGATGTCGACTGGCCGGTCCGTCTCGGCTTTCTCACAGAGTTTCTGGACTTCCTTCCAACTGGGACCGCTCGGCAGGTTCTCCCCTTTGTAAACTCGAGGGGCGATCAGTTGGGTTTCTAATCCGGGAGCGCAGAATCCTCGTTGTCCGGCGAATGAAAGAAAGGCGTGCAAGGTGGCGACATATCCTTGGATCGTCCTGCGTGCCCATCCCCGGTCTTCTCGCTTGCTTGCAACAATCCGGTCAATCTCGCTTGCCGTCACATCGGCGAGCCGGACAGGGAGCCGCTGCAACTGAGCGAGAAAGTCTCCAGCACGTCGGCATCTCAGCCTCACTGTCTCGGCCGCCATCAGTTTTTCCTCAGTCATGAACTTGGCGAAATCCGCCAGCGTATCCGCGTAGGGGTGGGGTGCTACGGGGGGAAGTCTCAGCCGGCCACCGAAGGCCAGCCACCGCGTCGCGAAGGAAGCGAAGCGCCCTCTTGAAGCTGAGGGACGCTTGAGAGGCCTCTTGGCCATCTGAGTGGCGACCCAACGATCAGCGGCTGCGCTCACCTCATCCGGCGTTACAGCTTTCCCCTCCGACAGGTACAAGTAGTCCATGATTATCAACTGGTATGTCGCCAGCAGTTGAAGGGATTTGTGGGGGACCCCGAGGCCTTTGCAATGAGCCAGGTACCGTGCCCGCTCATCAAGAAGCGGAGCCTCCACGTACCGCCGCAGTTCGCAGCGGGTGAACAGTGTTTCGAGCATCGTCGTATCCTTTCGAGTCCAAAGTGGACTCAATGAAAGGATTGGCACAGATTTATGTGCTGTTCAATCTGCACGCCGCGCTGCCGTCCTGCGGTTCGTCGGCCGGAGGTCACATAACGTCGGCCGGCACAGAAATCACCGATTCCCAGTATTTGCAGCAAGGGATGACGGCGCACCTTGTGCGTTGGC
>JBDTUW010000624.1:0-3468 GCA_040007555.1 Acidobacteriota bacterium
CGCTGGCGATCATCTGGTCGATCACGGCCGGGGTAATGACTAGCACATCGAAGGCTTCTCCGTCATTGATGCGTTTGGTCAATTGGCCGGTGGTGCCATTGTCGACCGTGACTTTGTGCCCGGTCTGCTTTTCGAAATCAAGCTCCTGCTGAGCCAGTCAAGCGTCAAGTCTGGTGACGCGCGAGCGGCGCTCAAATTCGGTGATGAAGCCCTGGCCGCTGCGACAAGGATGAACAATGCGCGGACGATCGCCCTTGCGCAGCTTGCGCGGGCGAACGCATTGCTCGAAGGTGGCGAACCGAAGAAGGGCCTGGATCTGGCGCTGGAGGTACAACGCTCGTTTGCCACAGGCGGTCAATACGTGTCCGAATGGCAGGCTTGGCGCACCGCCGCGCTCGCAAGCCGTCGTCTCCGCGATGAAGCAAAAGCTGCTGAGTATGGCCTCGCTGCGAAAGCGGCTCTCTCTCGGCTCGAACAGCAATGGAATACCGAGAACTACAAGAACTACTTATCGCGACCGGATGTTCAGCATGGACTCCGTCAGCTTGATGAAGTGCAAGCCTCGAAAAACTGATCCCTATCCCAGAAGGAGTTGCCCAAAATGCCCACTCTCCAAAGCAAGAAACTGGCGCGCTGCCTGCAGATCGTCACCTTCGTTCTTCCAATTATCGCGCTCGCGTGGTTGCTCAGCTCGGAATCACAGAATGCTCGCCCGGCGGTAGCGGCTGGCCCCCTTGTCGCTCAGGACGCCGAGAAGAAGGTCACCATCAACGGCGTCGATTCAACACGTATCGACTATGAACTTGATGACGAAAGTGCGACGCCAGGCGTCTTCAAGTCCGATGCGACCGATGATGACAAGGATATTGCCACCAACAGCAAGATCACCCGTGTGCGTGTTCTGCGGCAGGACGGTACCGTCTTCCCGGGTGCCGAGCGCGACTGCACCTCTCAGAACTGTACAATTGTCGTCAATACCAATCGCGGCAATATCACAGTTAAAGACAGCGGGACGAATGCTGTCGAGCTCACCTATGGTCAGCGGCAGACTTATCGCTATTCCTGCCAACGACGGGCTGTTCATAGCCGACGCGTGCATGTTCAAAGTGTTCGCCTGAGCGGCCCCGATCTGACAATCACCTGCCCAGGCAATAAATGCTCCGCTGAGGTCACCTACAACGCGCGCGAAGCGCAAAAGGCAAGGTAGGGCGATCAGCCCCTGGCAACGCAGACGCGCCGCGATGGGTAGAGGCCGAAGGGAATACTCGCGCTTTGCGGTGCCTCTGCGTCAAGAGGCAGGACATCCTCTCACCTGAGTAACGATCAACTCTTCCTGCAAGGGAGACGCACATCAACGTTCTTTCAGCGGAGGAAGGAAAAGAAACCTTTCCCACGGCCTTCGGATAGTTGTGACCGGTCACTTCTCTTCTGCGAGCCTTTATCGGTTTTCGGAAAAAAAATTGCGACGCGCTAGTGTTCGCTGGAGGAAGTGATGAAAAGAAGATCCATGTTGTGGTCGCTCGTTCTGGGAGCGGC
Source organism: Acidobacteriota bacterium (assembly GCA_040007555.1). Taxonomy (GTDB): domain Bacteria; phylum Acidobacteriota; class Blastocatellia; order RBC074; family RBC074; genus JANNRD01. The sequence goes on from JBDTUW010000624.1 coordinate 1,537, forward strand.
CACTTTCGCCGGCTATTTTTGCTTCAGCTCTGCATTCCCTCACGGGGGCGAGGTTCTTGCTGCTCGACGAGACCTAACTCAGGGTTCGCTTCAGGCCCTCGACGGTCAGGGGAATCCACGGGCGATGTGCCCGCTCAAGAATACTGAAGTTACCGCCGAGATCAGCGGCGGCCTCTCCCGAGTCACTGTTACTCAATACTTCGTTAATCCCTTCAACGAGAAAATCGAAGCCGTCTACGCATTTCCCCTACCCGTCCACGCGGCAGTGGATGACATGACGATGGCTATTGGTGACCGGACTGTTCGGGGGGTGATCAAGCGTCGCGAGGAGGCTCGCGCGATCTACGAAGCGGCTCGGGACGCCGGAAAAGTTGCGGCTCTGCTGGATCAGGAGCGTCCCAACATTTTCAACCAGTCGGTCGCAAACATTACGCCGGGCGCCGAGGTCAAGGTGGTCATCAGTTATGTTGAGATACTCGGCTACGAAAACGGCTCGTATGAGTTCATTTTTCCCATGGTTGTCGGTCCGCGCTACATCCCGGGCAGACCCATCGGAAATGAAGGTGGCGGCCGGGCGCCAGATACGGACAGGGTCAACGATGCTTCAAAGATCACGCCGCCCGTAGCGCCGCCGGGAATGCGCGCGGGCCACGACATTTCAATCAGGCTTGCAATCGATGCGGGCGTTGGCATCCAGAGTATCGTTTCGCCGTCGCATGAGATCGAAGTTACACGTACCGGCACGTCAGGGGCGAGTCTGGTTCTCAAAAATGGCCCGACGATTCCCAACAAGGACTTCAGGGTCAAGCTCGATGTCAGTGGGCAGAAGATCGCCGATGCCGTGCTTACTCATCGCGCCGAACGGGGCGGCTTTTTCTCATTGATTCTCCAGCCGCCAGACAACGCGCCAGCGCACGACATCACGCCGAAGGAACTGGTGTTTGTCCTCGATACCTCAGGATCGATGGAGGGCTTCCCGATCGAAAAGGCGAAGGAGACAATGAATATGGCCCTCAGAGGGCTCAATCCGCTGGATACGTTCAACCTCATTACCTTTGCCGGTGATACGCATGTTCTTTTTCGCGAGCCGGTCCCAGCGACTCCACAGAACCTCGCGCAGGCACAAGCCTTTCTGAGTTCGCGCTCGGGGCGCGGGGGGACTGAGATGATGAAGGCCATCCGCGCCGCCTTCGACCCTTCCGACAATCAGAACCACATCCGGATCGTTTGCTTCATGACTGACGGCTACGTCGGCAACGACTTCGAAATCATCGGTGAGGTGCAACGGCATCCGAACGCGCGCGTCTTCTCGTTTGGAATCGGAAGCTCGGTGAACCGATTTCTGTTGGACAAGATGGCGGAAGTCGGTCGTGGCGAAGTCGAGTACGTTGCTCTCAATGATGATGGATCGGCGGCAGCAAAGAGATTCTATGAACGCGTCCGCAGTCCGCTGCTCACCGACATCGACCTCGACTGGACTGGGCTGCCGGTCGCGGACGTGTATCCAAGACGCACGCCGGACCTCTTTAACGCGAAGCCGGTCGTGATTTCGGGCCGGTATACGGGCTCGGCTCGTGGAGTACTGCGACTGCGAGGAAAGCTTGGGGGCAGCTATTACGCAAGAGAGATTCCGATCGACTTTCCTGAGTCTCAGCCCGGTCACGATGTACTGGCTACGTTGTGGGCGCGAGCGCGGATCGATGATCTGATGAGTCGCGATTACGCGCAACTTCAGAACAGCGAGGCGCCGATTGAAACGAAGGAAGCGATCACTCAAATTGGCATTGATTATCGGCTCATGACTCAGTTCACATCGTTTGTGGCCGTTGAGGAGATGATCATCACGGACGGCGGTAAGCCTCGTCGTGTTCAGGTGCCGGTAGAGATGCCGGAAGGAGTGAGTCACTCGGGAGTGTTTGGCTCGGAGAATGA
>JBDTUW010000625.1:0-3467 GCA_040007555.1 Acidobacteriota bacterium
ATGGAAAACGCATCGAGAGCGGCTTTCTCTTCTTCACTGATGACGGTCCCACCGAAACCAAGGAACCCGCCTTCTTTTGACGCTTCCGCGGTCCTTTGTGCGAGGGATACGAGCCAACGCTTGTAGGCTTCAGTCTCACCCGGCGACTTCTGAGCGACGATCGTACTTGCCTGCTTGCACAAGTCAGTCGCACCCTGTCGCACGTTCTCTGGTGAACCGCGGAGCACGTCGGCCATCTCGGGTCTCGAGGTCCGAGAGTTTATTGACTCCGCGATTGCCTTGATCAACTCGTTTGATGTGTCGGAAGCGGATTCGGCAACACCCTTCGCAACCGCGAACGCTTCCTTGGCCAATCCGATCGGCCCGCTGACGTCGGAGAGTGAAATCACAAGCCCCGCCGCTATGGGAGCCGTTACCAGCGTCTGCCATTCCTCTTCAGTGTAGTCTGTTTTGTTTGACATGAGACCCTCCCTCTCTTGCTATGTGGCCTTTCCGAACGAAACTGTCGGCCGAAAGATTATACGCCCGTCAGGTGGCCCTCGCATTTCTTGGGTGCGATTGTCAACTTTTGACAAGCACGCATTTGGACAACCAGGTAGACTAGCCGATACAGTCACCGATGACACTATTGTTCACCTCTTTACTTGATTCATTTACCTGATTACTAGCATCAACCGTGATCTTGAAGGAGCAATCCGGGGTGAAACAGTTGGTTGGGACCTTGAACAGAAGGTCCGTCGTGCCACCTGCAGGAATGGGAGGAGTATCAAGGGTAAGAGTAGTGCTGCCGAATATGACACTCGTCTTTGAGGCTGGCGCGTTCTCGTTACCCTGATTTTTCACTGTTACTCGCAGCTGTCTTCTGTCCTGCTCCATTCGACAAAACGCGGCGGCCGTGTCTCCCGAGGGGCTGGATGGCACCAAATCCGGCACCCTCTCAAGCGGGATCACGCCACCGCTCAGAGGTCGCAGTCCGAGGATCGTGATTTTGTGACGGCGGTAATGTATCGGGTCGTCATCTTTGTCACGCAGGGTTGAGGCGAGAGTGTAGCGGAGGGTCTGCGTACTCTTGTCGTAGCCCCAGTCATCTATCCAAATCCCCGCTTCTTTGACGTGTTCGTCGGCACAGAGGTAGCCCAGCTCCCAACCGGTAAGCATCGGGATCGCGAACTCAAAGGGGACCTTCTCAATACGAAACTCCTGCGGCTGCGGCCCCGCGCCGACGGCGGCACAAGTTGAAGACCCATCCCGGGGAAGGATCGAGAACGGCACCTGGATTATCCCAACATCGTTGCCACCCAATCCGGAAACTATCTCGCCAAACGTATAATCTCTTCTTCGCTTATCGTCTTTGAAAATGGCGGACGTCTCCCAACTCACAAAACCGGAATCAACCTGACTTGCAGTGCCGGGTAGAGGGGCGGGCACGTTTTCGCCGCTCTTCTTGTAGCCCTTACCACTCTCGATCATGACTTCGCTATGGTCCAGGTTGTAGCCAATTTGAAGCAGGTGGTGGTCTACCGGATCACACGCCTCCGCGAACGCAAATCCGAATCCGCGCGGCAGAATCGCAACAGCCTTGCTAGCAGCGAAGCCGGGATTCCTGAGGAAGCTGGGAAAAGACGACAGTGCGGTGGTCGTTCCAATGTTAAGAGCGCCAAACGCGTTGGCTTGAGAAAGATCACCGGAAGGACACACTCCTCCTTCATGATCAACTGTCAAGTCAAGATTTGACGGATTCCAGGCGACAACTGTGTAGTAGTAGCACCAGCTATACCCCTCATCGAATGCCTCTTCCGCAAGCACACCGGCAGCCTGCCACTTCAGTGTATTGCGCTCCATCCTGATATTCTCGATCGTGGTTCCAATGCCTGCCACGTGATGATCGGTGCCGAGATACTTGACGCGCCAGCCGTTCAGGAAAACGGTCGCGTTCGTAGCGTATGCCGGAAGGTCTAAACTTTGTTCAACCCTCAAGGTGGTTTCGGTTCCCGGACGATTTGATTCCGCACACCCAGAGCCACGATATACGATCAGCGTCCCTGGCTCTTGAAGGACAGGAAAGTGATTGGCAGAGGTCAGGGCGCTAATTGGAGCGTTCTGGAACAAGGAACAGAATCTATCTGATGGGCCGACGCAGAAGCCGCACGAACTAATAGGAACTGTGAGACAAACTACCAGTATTAGCAGCCAGGCGGTACGAGAACGTAGGCGCTTTCCTTTCATCTCCAGTCCCTCCGTCTTAGTGAAGTGCAGATTTCGAGCTCGGCGCAGAATTGCGCAAGGCCGACCAGGCGTTCTTGCTTATACCACGCCTCTTCTCGCCACGCACGACCGCGATCGCCCGAGTCACGCTCACCGGTCCAGAGTCCTGATCGATCGAAACGACCAAACGTGGATTGCCACCACATCCCCGCCCTTGTGCAACGCTCACGCAAGCGCGAACGCGCATGTTCAACAATCCTCCGCGAGGCGACTTCGCTCGCGTACCTGTGCTAGTCTGTGCGCCTTAATTCAACCAGCGACGAGGAGAAATCATGGCTGACGAGAAAGAGCTGAAAAAGTGTAAAAACCCGGTGTGTTCCTGCGTGCCTGCAGAGGGTGACTATTGCAGTGCCTCATGTGAAGGCGCGGGTGACATTGTCCAAATAGACTGTGATTGCTCTCATCCCGGATGCGCTGGAAACTTCTAGTCCGATCTTGACGCAGAGGCACTGAGAAGCATGAGGCGCAGAGCGTAGTCCCGTGTTCGCTCTGTGCGTCTCACCATGCGCCAGGCGCATGGGCCATCGTCGCCCAGATGCTTGCAGGCATCGAAACCCATTGATCGTGTCCGTGAGGAAACCCGCTCTCGAAGAGGGCCGGAACGGTATCGCTCAGCTCCTCAGCGGCCTTTCACCGAGCGACTACCGTCGGCAGAGGTGATTCCCCTCTCGCTTGCGGACTTGCAGCTCCCCTCCCCAGAAACACTCTGGTGGGGCGAGCATCAAGACTCACGCGAAGGCCGCGAAAGTCGCGAAGAAGGAATGCATGAAAGGAAAGCGCTACCAGCAACTACATGCCTGCCTTCGCGACTTTCGCGACTTTCGCGGCCTTCGCGTGAGTCTTCATGTTCCCCAAACCGGCATCGTGCAGATCTGACCGTTCACTTATCGAGAAAGATAATTGTTTCACGCCGATCAGTGATCTCCCGATGGATCAGAAACAAGGCACCGTAAACGCCCCGGCCATGTAGCGCAATTTGCCTAAATTGTGCTGCCTGCAATTGGTCAACTGCCAATGCAACGCTGCGCAATTTAGGCAAATTGCGCTACATATGCCGCCGATTCACAAGCATTGGTCCTTCTCCTGCCTCGTTTTCGAGCAATAGCGCGATAGGTTGAGCAAGAACACCCGCGACGGCCACGCACAAACGACGTAAATTTGCTTTCAGCTTAGACCTAGAGACAACTAGGGAAGCGGCGGGG
>JBDTUW010000626.1:0-3424 GCA_040007555.1 Acidobacteriota bacterium
CAGTCTTCCAGTCTTCCAGTCTTCCAGTCTTCCGGCAATAAACAAAATCCAAAATCTAAAATCCAAAATCAGATCATGACTTGACGGGTAATTCCCTGACGTCGACGATCTCGCCCTGGAATTTCTCGATGAACATCTTCACAGCCGGGCTCTTGAGCGCCCTTTCCCTCAACCCCTCCCGTGCCTGCTTCTCCTCGTCAACCTTCTTGACCTGCCCGCCTTCGATGCGCACCTCCAGCTTGATTGGCTGATTGAAGAGACGCTCCCCAAGATCACGGAAGAGCGCCTGACTGTCCCGAATCCTCGAGGCAAAGATATCCTCCTTGCCAAAAGTCATCGTCAGCATGCCATCTTTGAACTGCAGCTCCTTCGCTTCGTCAAATGCTGTCAGAAGCCACGTGCGATTCATACGCTCCAGTTCGGCAGAGATCTTCTCAATCTCCGGCGCGCGCTGGACCGTCCCTTCGCGGAGATCTTCAGCCGGCGGAGGATCGGGTTCTACGGGCACCGAGAAGTCTTCATATTCCGGTGGTTCTTCGTCAACGTACTCCGGGTGCGGCATTTGAGCCGACGTCTTCCGATGAGGACTCGTTCTAGTCGAAGCCGTGTCCTCTTTTGCTCGCGGGCTCGTGCTCGGCGAGTTTGCTGGCGGAGCCTGCCGGGCGCCCGAAGCCGGCTCAGATGTTTGACGTCCACCACCAGCGTTGAGCCTCGCCTCCAGAGCCTCGAGTCGGGTGATCACTTCGCCGAGCGGTTGGAGATGCAGGATATGAACCATCTTGAGGAGCCCTACTTCGAGAGTAAACCTCGGAAAGGACGAGTCCTTGATCTCCTGCTCCACCGCAGCCAGTAGGTGGAAGGAGCGAACGAGATCCTCCTCGGAGAAGCGCTCCGCAAGCGGCCGCAGCCGGGCTACGTCGAGTTCCGGTACACCAATCAGGCCGGCGTTGTCGATGCCGGATTTAATGAGCAGCAGGTGACGCATCCAGGCCATCAGCTCAGTGGCGAAACTGCGAAAATCATATCCTCGAGAGGCTATCTGCTCAATGTTATCGAGAATGGTTTTCGCGTTACGGGTCGCAATCGCCTGGGTCGTCCCTTCAAGAACCGCGGTACTAACCAGTCCAAGCGCACTGTAAACGTCCTCTTCCCGAATCTCCATTCCGCTGAAGGCGATAACCTGGTCAAAAGCCGATTGCGCGTCGCGAAGACTCCCGGCACCGGCGCGTGCGATTTCGCGCAACGAGTCATCGGTGACCTTAACCGCCTCCTTTTCGGCGATCAGCTTTAGCCTCTGGAATATCTTCTCGGCTGGGATCTGTCGAAATTCAAACTGCTGGCAGCGCGAAAGAATCGTATCTGGAACCTTATGCAGTGCAGTCGTCGCCATGATAAAGCGCACGTGAGCGGGAGGCTCTTCGAGCGTCTTGAGCAGCGCATTGAAGGCGTGAGACGAAAGCTGATGCACCTCATCGATGACGAAGATTTTGTAGCGGTCACGCGCAGGGCCGATGGCGATGCTGCTGATGATAACGTCCCGCACGTTGTCGATGCCAGTGTGCGATGCCGCATCAATTTCATGGACATCGATCGATATTCCAGCCGCAATCTCAAGGCACGAATCACACGTCAGACAAGGATGGCTGGTGACCCCGGTCACGCAGTTGAGTCCCTTCGCGAAGATGCGCGCCGTTGTCGTTTTGCCGGTGCCGCGGACTCCGGAGAAGATGTAAGCGTGATGCAGGCGATTCTGATCAAGCGCGTTCGCCAGCGTCTGCGCGACGTGCTCCTGCCCCGTCAAATCCGCAAAGGTCTGCGGTCGATATTTGCGGGCTATAACCTGGTAGCTCACTCTTGATTCTCCCGATTTGAGGGTGGCAAACAATCCAGCTCAACGACACAGGTGAAGACAGTCACACTAATCCGAGCATAACTCAGTGGCGAGAGGTGCTCAAGCCGCCTTCCGTTTTCCAATTTTCGTTGCCAGCGAGGCACCATATTGGACTCGAAGCGCTTGGCTTTTACTGGGGGTTATGTACTAGAATGGGAATAACTTAAAGTTATCTTCTGACGAGTCCCTGTATTGCTCCCGGGGCAGCTCGGTGAATTTTCCGACATTCGTCATCAAGGATTCTTAAAGCTCTCCGGCGCTAAATGTCGGGGCGGCAAATTAACAAAATAAACACGGACCAGAAAGAAGGAGATACGATGCCAACTATCATAGGCAATCACGATCAAGCCGAATTGATCGCGCTAGCTATCGCAGGAATTGATGCCCAGGTACGAGAGCTTCAGGAAAAGCGAGCTTCCCTCGCGCAACTCGCGACTGCCGGTGTCAAGCAGGTGCGCAGTGCCTCAGCCAGGACCACCGCTCCAGCATCCGAGACCACGAAGAAGCGCGTCTTCTCAGCGGCAACGCGCAAGCGATTGAGCCTCGCTGCCAAACGGCGATGGGCACGCACCCGTGCTGCCAAAAAGGGAAAGGGAGCGTAGGCTGAATGAGCCTCCGCACAGGATCAGAAATGGGTCAGACCCCGGTTACTACCGCGGCACATACGAACAACACTACCGTTGCTACCTTCCGGTCCTGGCGGGGTTCATGCGTTCGATATTGCACGGAGGCCGGGGCCTGATAAGTCTCATCGAGAAAAGCTTATTCAAAATGATGCGCTGGGGTGCCGAAAACCTGAGTTGACGGAATCTCAGCGCATCTCGCTTTTCTCTCGAGACGGTGCATATGGCGGAGAGGGCGGGACTCGAACCCGCACAGGCCAAAGGCCCGCCGCGCTTCCAACGCGGTGCCATACCAATTAGGCGACCTCTCCCAGTAGAGTTTCCCGCCCCTGCCGGACCAAGTTCGAGTCCCTCAACTATATTTGTCTGGCGGAGAGGGTGGGATTCGAACCCACGGTACCCGTAAAGGTACAACGGTTTTCGAGACCGTCCGATTCAACCGCTCTCGCACCTCTCCATCCGAGCGGACGGCCATTCTATCCGCGTTCGCGGCGTTCGCGAAAAAAGGCCTGCAGCAGCGCGCCGCACTCGGCGCTGAGCACGCCCGAGACCACCTCGACGCGGTGGTTGTGAGGCAGCTCGAGAGCGCGCACGAGCGAGCGCACGGCTCCGGTCTTCGGCTCGAACGCGCCGTAGACGAGCGTCGACACACGCGCGTTCACGAGGGCGCCGACGCACATCAGGCACGGCTCGAGCGTCACGTACAGCGTCGAGCCCGGGAGGCGATAGTTCCCGGCGGCCTCGGCGGCGGCACGCAGCACCAGGATCTCCGCGTGGGCGGTGGGATCCTTCGCGGCGATCGGCTGGTTGAAGGCGCGCGAGCGCACGTCGTTGCCGGCCACGAGGATCGCGCCCACCGGGACCTCGCCCACGCGCGCGGCGCGCTCGGCCTCGACGAGGGCCAGGCGCA
>JBDTUW010000627.1:0-3421 GCA_040007555.1 Acidobacteriota bacterium
GCCGGCCTCGTCCGTTGGTGGCTACATCCTGGCTCGGCTTGACCTGAACTTTATTCGGGATGAATTCATTCCGACACTTGTGGCGCGCTATTTCCAGACTGGCACCGGTCTTGACTATCTCGTCATGATCGCGAGTCGCGAGCAAAAGGATCGTGTCATCTACAAGTCCTCGCCAGCAGCGACCACCGAGATGTTATCAACGAGTGACGGGTCGATCGGGATTTTCGCGGTCCGGCCGGAAGAATACGGCAATGTCATTGCCGAGCGGCTTGAATCGCGGAAAGAAACTGATGGCGACGCTGTTGTGCGTGGCGATCAATTGACCATGAGAGTCGTTACGCGGCCGACCGGGGCGCGGCTGCCGGCAGGGATGAACGTGGTCGTTTCGGAAATGGACGGTTACTGGCAGATTTTTCTCAAGCATCGAGCGGGTTCGCTTGAAGCGGCTGTCGCAAGCGTTCGCAGGAGAAGTGTCGCGCTGAGCCTCGGAGTTCTGGGCTTGCTCAGCGCGAGCATCATTCTTCTGCTCTTTTCGACACGGCGAGCACAGCGTCTGGCGGAGCAGCAGATGGACTTCGTCGCCGGCGTCTCGCACGAACTTCGAACGCCGCTCGCAGTCATTCGGTCCGCGGCCGAGAATCTCGCCGACGGCTGCATCGGAACTCCCGAACACATCCAGAGATATGGCGCTCTGATCAGGGACGAAGGACGCCGGCTGACGGATATGGTCGAGCAGGTCCTCGAGGTTGCGGGCGTGCAGTCAGGCCGGAGGTCGTATCAGCTTCGTCCCGTGCACCCGAGCCGGATCATCGAGCAGGCTGTCATAGGTAGTAATCTGTTGATCACGGAGAACGGTTTTGAGATCGATGTTCGGGCTGACGAACAGGTTCCTTTGATTGGCGCCGATGCTGCGGCGCTCGGACGCGCACTTCAGAATCTTATCAGCAATGCGATCAAGTATTCGGGTGACAATCGGCGGATCAGCATTCGATCGAGTTCACACAAGCGGGAGGGTAGGGACGAGGTGCGGATCGAGATCGAGGACTTTGGAATTGGCATCTCGGCGCACGACCTCCCGCATATTTTCGAGCCCTTTTATCGAGGTCGCGACGTGATCGCCGCCCAGATTCACGGGAGCGGACTTGGTCTCAGCCTGGTGAAGCACATCATCGAGTCGCACGGCGGCCGAATCACCGCCGAGAGCAGCCTCGGTCGCGGGACACTCTTTACGCTTTATCTACCTGCGGTTGATGCGAATCGATCTGTAGTCAGCATCGCGGAAGGCTATGAGCAAACGTATCCTGCTCATTGAGGACGAACCGGGTCTGGTTATGACCCTCACTGATCGGTTGAGCAGCGAGAACTATCTTGTGGCATCAGCGCGGGATGGCGAGAGCGGGCTCCAGCGCGCCAGCGAGGAGGCTTATGATGCGATCATTCTCGACGTCATGCTCCCGCGCAAGAATGGCTTTGACGTCTGCCGCGACCTGCGTCAATTAGGTGTCAACACACCGATCCTCATGTTGACAGCTCGTGGTCAGCTAGTCGACAAAGTGGTTGGTCTCAAGCTTGGTGCGGACGATTACCTGACAAAGCCCTTCGAAATGATGGAGCTGCTGGCGCGGATCGAGGCGCTCTTGAGACGCGCGCCGGGCGCTGCGGCAATGGTGGCGGATGTCTATCAGTTTGGCGCCAACCGGATCGATTTTCGCCGCGCTGAGGTGGATCGTGATGGGAAGAGAATTGAACTTTCAGCGAAGGAATTTCAACTCCTACGCTATTTCGTCGAACACCGGGAAGCCACGATTTCGCGGGACGAACTTCTCAATGAGGTGTGGGGCTATGACGCCATGCCCTCCACTCGCACGGTCGACGTTCACGTCGCCTGGCTCAGGCAAAAGCTTGAACCAAACCCGCGTCACCCACAGTTCTTGCTGACAATCCACGGGATGGGTTACAAATTCATCGGATAGATCAGTCCGCCATTGTCTCGATGATCAAGGTTTGAGGCGATAAACAACGAAGAAGTTGTTGGTCAGAAAATCGAACTTCTCGCTACGCTCGTAGCCGCCTTTCTCCATCCAACTCTGCAGATCTGCAAACGAGTATCTCATCGCCTCATGCCCCACAGGCCAGGTCTCGGAGAAATCGATGATCGCGATTCGACCGCCGGGGCGGAGGTAGCGTTTGAGGTTACTGAGGTAAGTAGGGCGATTGTCGATGTGATGTAGAGTGTCGATGATCGCAATCAGATCGACGGCCTCCGGCAATTTCGGATCTGATTCGATGGCCAGCACCGTGCGAATGTTGGTCAGCTGTTCATCCCTCGCCGTCTTCTCGACGTGTTTTAGCAGATCCGGGTCAATGTCGATGGCGTAGACCACGCCTTTGTCACCGACCACCTTTGCGATCGGACGTGTAAACAGTCCTGAACCTGAACCAAGGTCCGCCACGCGTTGCCCCTGTCCGATCTTGAGCGACTCGACTACCTGAGCTACATGAAGACCCGCGACCCGGCGCTCAGACTCCAGTGTCTTAATGTATTCGACCGGGTCGCGACGCGTCTGCGTCTGCTGCGCCAGGGTGAACACTCCAAAGATCGCGACCACAAACAGTCTCAAAAGCATCTCTTGACTCCGTCTTTTCAGCTTTCGGAAGCGGCTGGTGGCCTTGCTTCCTTTGGTATCCAGCCGCGCGCGCGACCTACAAAGTAAATAATGGCCCCGGCAGCGATGGTTGCAAGCGCAGCGCCTGTCGCCTTCGGGCTCTCTCGCAACCCCTCGAACCACGCAACACCGACAAGAGCGAGAAAAATGGCCGGTGTGAACGGGTAGCCTGGAATTCGAAAGTGCGCGCCACCTTTGTCGCGAGTGCTTCGTCGAACCCAATACACGCTGGCAACTGCAAAGCCCGCGAAAAGCAGAAGCGCCGAACCCGCATAGATCAAGAGCGTTTCAAACGCGCCGGAGAGGGCCAGAATCGACGAGATCGCTCCCTGCAGCAATAAGGCCTTGACCGGCGCGCCGTGTCGCGGACTGAGGTGTCCAAAAGCCGATGGAGCCATTGCATCGCGTGCCATCGCCCAATAGACACGAGGGCCGGCCGCCGTCATCGAACTGACGGAGCCAATGATCATGAGTGTAATGATCCCGCTCACGACAATCGCGCCGGACGGGCCAAAGAGACGCTCAGAGGCGAGTTTGCCGACCGCGATCGCCGGCGTCCATTCATCAACCGGTATCGCATAGAGAAAGAGCAGGTTGAGCAGGAGATAGAGCACTCCCACGATCAGTGTTCCACCGATCAGCGCTCTGGGTAGCGTCCGCCGTGGGTTGACTGTTTCGCCGGCGAGATACGCTGCAGCATTCCAGCCACTGTAAGCGAAGTTGACCTGGAGCAGAGCCACCCACCAGAGGCCGGT
>JBDTUW010000628.1:0-3413 GCA_040007555.1 Acidobacteriota bacterium
TAATCTCTAGTTTGGGCGAAATTATGGACATAAGCTTTATTATCGGACTTGCAGCCACCTTCATTACCCGGCGTGAGGATGCGCTCTTTCTCGGACCACCAGGCTCGGGCAAAAGCCGCTCGGCTCAAGCCATCGGTCAGGATGTCATCCAGCAGGGCTATCGTGTGTTCTACTCCGTCGATCACGCGACGCGCCCCAAAGTTGATCACCAAAGCAACTTCCAATCCGGTCAGTCTGAGGTAAGTTAGCGCCTGTGCCTCAAAAAGCGTGTTGTAGTTGGAGGTCGCCTTGACTTCAACGATGACGCGCTTCTCGACGATCAAGTCAAGGCGAAGAGGATTGCCGAGTGTCCGCCCTTTGTAGCCAATCGGTACGATGACCTGCTGGCCAACTTCAAGGCCTCTCGTCTGTGGGCCCATTGACGTTGATAATTGGCGCTGCCGGCAAATGGAATCAACCGCCGGCGGGTGCAGACGCCTTTACTCCATCGGAGACGCCGGAGGCGAATTGCTCGAAGTTCTCCCTGAAAAGCTTCGCCAGATGGCGCGCTTTTTCGTCATATGCCGCAGGATCCTTCCAGGTGCTCCTCGGTTGCAGTACCTCGCTCGGGACATCGGGACACGACACCGGGACATGCACTCCAAAAATCGCGTCGGGTCGAGTCTCAACCTGCGTCAGACTCCCGTTCAATGCCGCCCGCACCATCGCCCGCGTGAATGCAATCTTCATTCGCTGACCTTCGCCATACGGTCCTCCCGACCAACCCGTATTCAGCAACCAGCAGTCTGCCTTTGACTTTGCGATGTGGTCACGCAGCAACTCAGCGTAGACACCAGGATGATGCACCATAAATGGCGCGCCAAAACACGCAGAGAATGTCGCCTGAGGGTCCTTGCTCAGACCTTTCTCCGTCCCCGCAACCTTTGCCGTGTAGCCCGAGATGAAGTGGTACATCGCCTGCTCCGGCGTCAGCTTCGCAATCGGTGGCAGCACACCGAATGCATCGGCCGTCAGCATGATGATATTGCGTGGGTGCCCGCCCATTCCTGAAGGCTCGAAATTCGAGATGTGCGAAAGGGGATAGCCGGCTCGAGTATTCTCCGTCAGTGAGCCATCCGAAAGGTCCAGACGACGAGTCACCGGATGGATGACAACGTTCTCGAGCACTGTCCCAAAGCGACGTGTACATTCGTATATGTCAGGCTCCGCCTCCGCTGAAAGATTGATCACCTTCGCGTAGCAACCACCCTCGAAATTGAAAACCCCTCGATCGCTCCATCCGTGCTCGTCGTCGCCTATCAATCGTCGGTCCGGGTCCGCTGAGAGCGTTGTCTTACCCGTCCCCGACAACCCAAAGAAAATGGCTGTATCACCATCCCTTCCAATGTTGGCCGAACAGTGCATCGAGAGCACGCCTCGCAACGGCAGAAGATAGTTGAGCAATGTGAAGATCGACTTCTTCGTTTCGCCCGCGTAGCTGGTTCCGCCGATGATGATTAGCTTGCGGCCAAAGTCCATGAGAATAACGGTGGGGGAATTGGTTCCATCGATCTGTGGATCCGCCTCAAAACCCGCGACATTGATGACCGTGAACTCTGGAATATGACTCGCGGCCTCAGATTCCCAATCGGGGCGCACAAACATATTTCGAGCGAAAAGGCTGTGCCACGCCAGCTCCGTGATGACGCGAATGGGTACCCGATACTGCGGGTCGGCGCCGGCAAAGCAGTCCTGCACATACACGTTCCGCCCTTCGAGATATTTGAGAACCCGCTCATGCAGGTTGTTGAACTTCTCCTGCTCGAAGGCCCGATTCACTTTCCCCCACCAGACGTGCTTCTCACTCGATGGCTCACGGACAACGAATTTGTCATTAGGCGAACGGCCAGTATGCTGGCCTGTATTCACCACCAGCGGCCCAAGATGACCGACGATCGCTTCACCCAGCCTTATCGCGTGCTCGTAGAGCTCTCCCGTGCTGAGATTCCAGTAAGCGTGATTGATATTTCTGATGCCGTGGTTGGCCAGGCCATACGAACTGGCATTCCACCCTGACTGCTGCATGAAGCCACTCCTTGATCTGCAATTGATCATTAATCGATGGACTGCGGGCGATCTATGATGTGCTTATCGCAAGCGGATCGCTCAAAAGCAGGCAATTACGATAATCGAAAATGACAGGACTTGTCGAGCTATCCGGAAGGGCTCGGGCAGGCGCGCAATCGGTCTATCTGTAAAGGTCAGACCAGTTACCTCAAAGGTCAAACCAGTCACTTTTCATAATTGATCATGAGCACAAGGTCTTGTGGTCCAGTTTGTTTCAGTCCGTGCGAACTGCCGGGTCGGGTCAGAATGCCGTCACCAGCTTTGACCGGGAACTCGCTGCCGTTCATCTGCATGATGCCGGTCCCACTAAGAATGTAATAGACCTCATCCTCGCGCTGAAGGTGGTAACCGATCGCCGCGCCTGGATGGAGGACGCGTTTACGAAACGCAAGTTTAAATACCGGATTCGCCTTCTCAAAAAACCCGTATCCCGTCGACCTTCCCGGTCCATCGTGCGGCGCCGGCCCCTCGCGCTTCACATCCGAATCATGTTCAAGAATGTAGCCGCCCGCTTTCTCGGCGGGAGCGGCTGCCGGCGTCTGGCTTGCCAGCGCGCCAAACTCACCACTCTGCCGGCCAATCACAAAGCCGAGCGCCATCAATCCAACCGCAAGCAGTGTTCTTCGCATAATTCAATCTCCGTCTTTCTGATTGGCCAGTTGCAGCCTGCTGGCCGGCACGCCATCGCGATACCGGATCGAAGCGATCGCAACTGCTCCGAGCAATGCAACCACTGTCAGCAGAGTGAAGCCGGGAGTGTAGCTCCCCGTGGATTCTCGCAGGCGAGCGACGATCCACGGCATGACTGCCTCACCGACCGAATCGCTGGTAATAATAATACCGAGAATACGACTTAATCCCGCAAGTCCAAAACATTCCGCAGTCATGAGCGGTACCAGCATGTAGTCGGCACCCAGACCAAAGCCGAAACAGACCGCAAAAACATAAAGGAGCACCGGATAGCCTTGCGACAGAATGAGCATCGGGATCGAGGCGGCGACGATAAGAAATGTCGCTACCATAACGTACTTCTTGCGGAAGCGATCCGCGAAATAGCCCATCAGCAGCCGCCCGGCGATGCTGGTGAAGAGGACAATGCTTGGATACACGGCTGCGGCACTCCGCGCCTCCTCGCTCGATTTTGACGCGTCGTTGAGATAAAGCGGGAGATTCTGAACCACTCCGCCTACAGCACTGATGCTCATCACGCTACCAGCCGCGAGCAACCAGAAGGCAGGGGTGCGAAACACCAGAGAGAGTGGGACCGGGGCTGCCTTCGTCGCCGAATGAGCACCCGGCTCCAGAGC
>JBDTUW010000629.1:0-3409 GCA_040007555.1 Acidobacteriota bacterium
GCTCGATCATCGGGGATTTGTCCAGAGCCATCGTGGTGAGAGGAATGATACTCGACGCGGCACGATTGTCCGCTTGATCAATGGCCGTCGCCGATCAGAACGAACCCCGCCCAGTAAAACGGGTGGTGATATTGAGGGTTCCGGAGCAGTTTGAGGGCAGCCAGGCGTAGCGCGCCGCCCGTCGTCAACCGTCCCTGCACCTGCCCCTCACCAGCTCTTAAACCCTGGTGGAACGCCAGCATGAGGGCCCCGGTGCTCGATGAATCCACTTTCCATTGACTCGCAACAGTCGCGGGAGAGCCGGCGACGAACAATGCCCACGCCAGGCCCAGTGCGCCTTCGCCTCCACCCACAGGTCCGCGCGCCGTCTCGCACGCCGAGAGAACCACGAGGTCCGCGTTGAGATCGAGCTGCATCAGCTCCCACGCTTCCAGCAATCCGTCCTCCCTTGCGCTTCTTCCGGATTGCGAGAACACAAGTTGCGAATACATCGGAGTGTTATCGTGCAGGATGCCATGCGTCGCCAGATGCAGGATACGCGCCCGCCCTGCTTCTGCCTTAAAGTTCTCCTCAGTTGCGGCTGATCCAGTGAAGATTTTACTGGCGCGGCTGCCATAAATCTTTGCCAGTGATCGAACCTCGACTTCAGTTTCGTCAAGCGGCGCCAGTCGCCCGGCACGTACACGATGGGGGGCGCGCGGATCAGAACGAGTCCCAAAGTCCGCATTCCCAAAGGCGAGCAGGGTCACCGGGTGCGTGTCATATATCCGCTTTGCACGCAATCGGATCATCTCGGTCAGCACTGTTAACGAAGGCGCGTACGATATCTCAAGGTCTTCAATCAGAGAGCGTTGGCTACCCGTTTCCAGTGCTTGAAATGGCAACTCCCAAAGGCTGCCGTCGGGGACCACTATCAAGCGCTTCCTGCTGCGCAATTCTGATAGTGCCGGTTTCATCAGCAGTGAGAAGAGGGCTGCCGCCTCCTGTCGAAAGACCATGTCGTGTTTCGCGAGCAGCCGTCGAAAGTTCTCGGTTCGCTCACTCAGCGCCTGACGGCCAATTGCGATCTCGTACACCTTGAGGGCGGGCGTCCGAGTACGCGCGGCACCTGGCCTCGCAAGTCTCGACTTCATCTCAAGGGTGCTCTCTGGCATCTGTGTCAGCACGAAGAGAAAGGTGCGCTCATCGGTCACCACATATTCGAACACTGCAGTGTCGGCGTCGGGTAGCAACTCGGCGGCTTGTTTCACTGTGAACTTCGGTATCCGGCCTCTTTTGATACGCAGGTCCGGACGCGCCGTATAGAGATTGGTTTCGAATGTCTCGTACTCGAGCCGCGCCTGTTGCTGCTGTTTCTCCAGGTCGCGGAGACGAGCCTCATCAGGACTCGGACGAAGGTTCTCGCGGCGTGACTGGGTATTGACCGAGATCATACGATCAGTCAACAGCCGTTCCCGCTCCTGCTCCACTGCCGTCATCGACTTCGTCACGTTGACTTGGCCACTCTCGAGTACTTCCAGCAACGTCCGAGCGCGCGCGCGCTCGGCGTATTCAAGTGCGGTCCAGTCATCGTGCTGCCGCAGAAGGGCTATCAGCGCGCCATGATAAGGAGCAAGCTTGTCGTCGAAGACCTGTTGCTGCTGGCGCGCGCCACCCGCAGCTTGCGCCCACAGATCCTCAATCGAGCTGATCGCCTCGTCGAACGTCTTCTGCGCCTCGACCGTCCGACCGAGTGCTTCCAGGGAGATGCCCGCCAGCGTGCGCGCCCTCCAAAACAGCTCTCGATTGCCTACCTGCGCGGCGATTCCGCTGCCTCGCTCTGCCGACTCAACTGCCGACTGGTGACGTCCCTCGATCGCCTGAAGATGGGCGATGCTCGTCAGCGTCATCGCGACCCCCTCTCGATCGTTCCACTTCTCTTCGAGCGCCAGGCTGCGGTCGTAATAGTCCCTCGCCTCACTGTGCCGGCCCTGCAGCCGATACACATCACCGATGTTGACCATCTCGTGGGCAGCCTCCACTTCACTGCGACCTTCGCGAAGAGCGAGACTTTCGCGATAGTAGGAAATCGCCTCATCGTAGCGGCCTCTCTTCTTCTCCACTCTCCCCAGGCTGCTGAGGGTGTCGGCCATTGCCGTCTTGATAACGGGGTCATCCGCCGCGTTCCTGAGCAAAGCGAGGCTTTTCTGAAAGTGCGATTCAGCGAGCTCGTCATTGCCTTGCCGGAGGAAAACCCAGGCCTGCGTGCTTAGCGAAATCGCGCGGCTCACCTGGCTACCCGCACCCTCGGTCAGGGCAAGCGCGCGCTGGAGATACTCGAGCGACTTGGCGTTGTTGCCAGTTGATACATAAGCATTGGCGAGGTTGTTGAGGACGATCACAACATTCGCCTGGTTGCCTTCCGACTCCGCCAGACCGAGTATCTCGCCATACGTTTTTAACGCCGAACCATAATCACCCAGTTCGGCGTAGAGGTTGGCCAGGTTGTTGAGGTTGGCAAGGATGCCGGGCTTCAGCTGAAGAACCTGGGCCAATTTGAGGCTTTCTTCGTAGGAGACCCGGGCGGAGGTGTAGTCCCCACTGGCGTGCTGAGCCATACCGATATGACTCAGGCAACGCGCAGCGATCGCGCGATCGCCAAATTGTTCGGCGACATCCCGCGCCAATTTATGCAAGGCGATTGCCTGGGAGAAGTTCTCCCGTCGAAAGTGCTGTGTCCCCTGATTGAACAACTCCTGGGCCAGCTCCAGTGATACCCACTCGCTCTCGGTCCGCAATCGGACGGCTCGATCGGTATCAGCAGGGAGTGTTGCGAGCGCCTCAGCTAGTTCCTGCGCGACTGAACTCTCGCGCCATACCCTCCACTCGGCGCCCTCCCTGATACATTGCAGAGAGCGCTGCCGCTTCGCGAGACCGGCGATTGGTTGACCGGCTTTGTCGAGCGCGTAAATGTCAGCAATGACTCGGAGTCTCGCTTTGTTGCCATCGACGGATGTTTGCCGGATCGTGACCGCTCTGAGTTCGGCCACGCCGATGCCGTCGAATACCTTCTGCATCTGTCGCCCGCGCTCATCAAGCGCAGGAGCCTGGCGGCTCCACGTCCGGAGCCACGCTTCGAGATCCTTTCGAGCGCAGGCAGAAAAGAATTCGTGCGCGAGTGAGTTGAGAGCGGTTGCGTCGGCCGCGGTTGGAACGATGGACTGCTGTTGACTTCGAATGGGGACGCTCAGACAACAGGCGAGTGCCAGGAACAATAAACATGAATGTCGAAGACACGCCATGGAGTGTAAACCTGACGGGGAGTGAATGCTTGCATTCGTGGTGGGATCGCAATTATGCCTCGAAGGCGTCAGTTAAGTCAAAAAACCCAGTGGTCAGTGGTCAGTGGAAGGGAGCGACGCGTTCGTAG
>JBDTUW010000630.1:0-3409 GCA_040007555.1 Acidobacteriota bacterium
GCGACACCATGCCCTTTCCGTAGGGCTGTGGAGAAAAGTTGTCGCCATAGCCATAAACGAAGTTGATCGTATTCGTCGGCTTGTCGAGAAGGGCGACAAAGGCGATCTGCGCGCCAAAAACCTGGCGCACCTTCTCGCCGACCAGCTTGATGACCGCATCCACCTCCAGCTTGGAAGCCAGTGCCTGACTGACACTGTTGATGGTTGAGAGCTCGGCCGCGCGTTGCCGGATCTCACTCTCCTGCTCATTCAGTTGCTTGTACGCGGCAGCGTTATCCAGCGCGATGCTGGTATAGGCCGCGAGGTTCTGCAACAGGTTCAGATGAAAGTCCGTGTAGGCGTTTTTCTCAAAGCTCTGGATGGTAATGATGCCGAGGACCTTTTCCTTGGTCGCGAGTGGCAGACAAATGATCGATCGAGGGGCTCGCGAATGCGATCCATCTTCAAGAAGCCGCGACGGCTCTTCGTATTTTTCAAGGTAGCGGCCGTACTCCTTCGTCACGTCGTTGATGAAGACCGGCTGGCGATTCTCGATGCACCATACCGGGAACTGGTTCTTGTCGGTTGTATCGCGCGAATAAGGTGCGTACCGCTTGCCATTCTCGATCGCAAGCCGGTATTCGATCGCATGTTTCTCCGCGCTGTAAAGCCCGACACCAAAGATCGCCGCATCCGCAAGCTGGTTGACGTGTTCGTAGAGCTTGACGAAGATCGTATCGAAGTCCAGCGATGCGGTGATCTCCTTCCCGATCTCACTCAACAATTCGACGTTCTTCTTGCGCTCACTTTCGGATTTGGCCAGTGCTTCGGCTGCCTCTGCGCGGAATTGCGCCTCGCGAAACTGCGCTCGCTCACGCTCCCTTCCGATCAATCGATACCGCTGAAACCGATCGACGGCAAAAACACCGAGCCCAAGCAAAGCCACATAACTCAGATAAGCCCACCAGGTGCGATACCACGGTGCCAGGACGCTGAAGGTGTAAATGGCTTCCTTGCTGACGTGCCCGTAGAGATTCTTCGCCTTCAGCCGAAATTGATAATCTCCAAATGGGAGATTGGTGTAGTCCTTACCTGCCTCTCTACTCCAATCGGACCAGTCCTTCTCGAAACCTTCGAGCAGGTGCTGGAACTGATTGGCTCGCTCATCGTCAAAACTCGGAGCGGCGAATTCAAAACGTAAGGAGTTCTCTGAATAGGGTAGGCGCAGCGCGCTTACCTTACTGGTTGCATTAGTTGTTCCAGCAAAGATCGTTTTGTCCCCAACAACGACGCGTCGAATCATGGCCTCAAAGTCGGCGGAATAATCCTTTTGTAGATTCGAATCGTATCGGATCAGCCCATCGGCTCCACCAAACCAAACGACGCCGTCCTCCTCCGGGAGAATGCCCACGACATTAAGATCAGCGATCCGAAGGAACGGCCGCTTCTCGACGACATAGGACCCGTCCGGTTGGCGCAGGGCGACAGCCGATTCCCGCCCGAAATGGATCCACACATTCCCCTTTTTGTCCTCTCTTAGAACATGCTCGTTCGGATCGCCTGTGACTCCCACCTTATTGAAAACGGTGTCCTTGACGAATGATTTGCGTGACTGATCCAGGCGGTAGAGACCATCAGAGGTCGCAAAAAATGGTTCACCGCCGACCTCCATCGATTTGATGGTGCTGTCGGGAAGACCATTCGCGATGCCAAAGCGAGTGAGTTTGGGATGAGCGTAATCGAAAACAAGCTTCCCGTTCTGCGAGCTCGAAGGAAATTCAAGCAGTATCAATCCCGTTGTTGAAGTGCCAAGCCAGATCCGCCCATCTTTGTCTTCTGCGATTGACCAGATCGCGTCAGAGATGTTGGCGATCCTGCCTTCATTGACCCACTTTTTCCCGTCACGTCGCAGGGAAGCAAACCCATCAACGAGGGAAACAAAGAGGCGGGTCGGGTCAGGTCGATACTGATGCAGCGCAAGACTCCGGAAGCTGCCGAGAACGGATGGTGCAATTACCGTCACATGATCGCGGGCTATTTCGGCTACGCCTTCGCTGGCTGCTACCAGAAGCGAAGGGGCGTCCCCAGGTGAGGGTCCTTCGATTGGCAGAAGTGTCCATGCATTGCCGGCGAACCCGGGGACGCGCTGGATTCGAGCTGCTTCGGGCTTGCCTCCAGGTTTACTTATTGGCGCCGCATCGCTGGCGCCAGGTGATTTGAGGTAAAAGACACCGACATTAGTGGTGAGATAAAGAGTGCCCTGAAAGCGACAGATGTCGTAAACCGTTCCATCAATCCCTGACGACTCGCCCAAAATGGAGATTGGAGACGGCGTCTCGACGCGAGAAATACCCCGTTCTGTGCCCGCCCAAAGCGCGCCCTGCTTATCTGCATACACGTAGTAGACCGAATTGGACGGCAACCCTGACCCCTTATCAACCTGGATTACGAGCTTGCCTTGCTGATCCATAATGGCGAGGCCGCCCTGTATCAGCGCCAAAGCAAAGGTGCCATCCTCCAGTCGTCGCGTCTGATAGAGACCGCTTTCTCTGAGGAAGTCATCGAGGGCAGTTGGGAATTGCTTTACCGAGCTCCCGTCAAAGATAAAGAATCCCTGTCTGCGAGTGCCAATCAGGATGCGACTCTCGTCGAGGGGAACAATGCCGGCACCCCCCTTGTCGCCGAGTACCGTGCCTCCAGGGACTGGCACGAAGGTCTCTCCATCAAATCGAGTCAAACCGACGTCCTTCAGCACCGCATAGAGTTGATCGCGGACAACGCCCGAGCCCAGAAAAGGCGTTGCTGGTTTCCAAACCCTTATCTGATCATTCGCCCAGCGTAGGAGATGTGTGGGGGATTGAAAGTACA
This sequence comes from Acidobacteriota bacterium, assembly GCA_040007555.1. Lineage (GTDB taxonomy): Bacteria > Acidobacteriota > Blastocatellia > RBC074 > RBC074 > JANNRD01. Next base: position 2,848 of record JBDTUW010000630.1, read on the forward strand.
CTCCCTGCGAGGTGATGGATGTCTTGTTGATGTCTCCGAAACCGCGCTCCCCGGCTGGGACCTTATCCACCAGCGAGACAAACTGATTGAGTCCTGTCGCATCTGGCGCGATGTATCCGAGGTCATCAGCAGAGCCGATGTAAACGCGGTCGTCTTTATCGATCGCCATCGATCGCCCAAGGTTATCCTTTGGCAGGCGGATGAGTCTCCACGAGGAGCCGTCGTACTCGAGGATACCGACCGAGTTGCCGAAATACATGACGCCTCGTTGATCCTGAACAATGGACCAGTTCTGGCCGTGCGCCTGGTACTCTCTGGGGCTATAGTTCCGGATAAACGGACGTCCGACCTCGACTCGCGAAACGGGTGCAGACTTTGGCCCCCCCTGACCGGCCCCGAACTGCGCGGCACAGGCAGAAATAAGGAGCAGAAGGGCGATGCGTGACTTTGAAATGGACCTGCGACGAGCCGTCAGCTTCTGAATCATTGAGAGGAGCCCCGAAATGTCCGAGAAAGGGAGGCGCAAAAAGAGCGCTCGGTGTCGGGGTGAACAATAAGCTGC
>JBDTUW010000631.1:0-3407 GCA_040007555.1 Acidobacteriota bacterium
CCTCGGACGCTTTCATCCCATCCAGAGTGACAGGCAGCGCAGCGTTTTCGAGAGCGTTTAAGACGGGGATAAGATTATAAAATTGAAATATAAAACCAAGTTTTCGGCGGCGCAGGTGTGTCCACGGATGATTGCCGAGATTCGCCGATCGGATGCGGACATAGTGCATGTGCATCTGCCGAATCCAATGGCGACCATGGCTTATCTGGCGAGCCGGCATCGCGGCAAGCTGGTCATCACTTACCACAGCGACGTTGTGCGGCAGAAGGTCATGGCCCGGGCATTTCGGCCAATCCTTTATCGCCTGCTGAGTCGTGCTTCGGCGATCATTGCTACATCTCCCAACTACATTGCCACGTCCTCGGTGCTGCGTGCGTTTCGCGATCGCTGCCAGGTGATTCCCTATGGCATACCGCTGGAGCAATTTGCCCTCTCCGATAAGACGAAGGTCGAGAGTATTCGGCAAAAGCACGGCGAGCGATTGGTTCTGAGTGTGGGAAGATTGGTTTATTACAAGGGGTTTGAATACCTGATCCGCGCGATGGCGAAAGTGAACGGCCGGCTGCTGATCATCGGTGATGGGCCCCTACGGAGGAGCCTGGAGCACCTGGCGAGAGAGTTGGGTGTAGCCGACCGGGTCGTCTTTCTCGGTGAGCTCCCAAATGAAGCGACGATTCCTTATTATCACGCGGCGGAGCTGTTTGCGCTCGCTTCAATAGCGCGCAGCGAAGCTTTTGGCATCGTTCAATTAGAAGCGATGGCTTGCGGCAAACCGGTCATCAATACGCGACTGGATTCCGGTGTGCCATTTGTTTCGCTGGATGGAGTCACCGGCTTGACGGTGCAGCCGAGGGATGCCGAGGCGCTCGCCAATGCGATCAATACATTGCTGGACGATTCCGAATTGCGAAGTCAATATGGGGCAGCGGCCCGGCAGCGCGTACGCGCGGAGTTCTCGCTGGATGGCATGACGGGCCGAATGCTGCAGCTATATGCACAGGTCGTTGGGCAATCTCGAGGCGATATTAATCGGGGCCATTGATGCGTTCAATCCGGCGGTAGAGGTCTGGGCTATTCACATCCAGCCGTGGTCAGCGCTGCGAGGCTGGTTGACCTTAGACTTCCCTTCATGTTCCTGCGGTGGCTCACATCGCTCGAGGCCTGAGGTTGAGCGTCATCTGGTTTCTCGCGTATCCGAGAGGCGGGTGGGTGCGGCTTTTTCGGAGTGATCACCATGAAGATGATACGCAACGCACGACCCTTTCAGGGTCGGATGCGCTGCACCAAGGTGCAGCGAAGAAAAGCGGCGGCAAGCCGCGCGCACTCCAAGATCGAGTTTGGCCATTTTTATCCCAACGCGAAGTGGTGAAAGTCCTCTAGCCCAGTGCGTGAGCGCTGGGTTAACGGTTCTTCCGCCGCTTCGCGGCTATGACGATCCTCGGCTGAATGCGATGTCCTGGGATTGGCACCAAAGCGATAAACTCATGTTTTCCGCTTTTCCCCCAGAACAGCGATACGCACTCCTGTTCAATCGTTCCCAATAGTGCGATTCTCAATGACACGTCACGAACCGTCGAGTAGAAGGCTTCTAACCTACCTGGCTAATTTTAAGCAAAGGGAAAGATATGAAATGGCTCTGGGTAATCTTTGTCACCATCTTTGTGTTGTCGTTCGCAGTGCTGGGTTGGGTGGGCACCGAGATCTTCCGGCAGGCGCCTCCGATCGCGCGCGAAGTCGTGACGACCGCCGGCCACGTAGTCATTGCCGAGGGCGAGATTTCCAACGGTCAGAACGTCTGGCAGGCGATGGGTGGAATGCAGGTGGGTTCGATCTGGGGACACGGCAGTTACGTCGCCCCTGATTGGTCAGCGGATTATCTGCACCGCGAGGCGGTGTACATTCTTGATAAGTGGGCCAGCGCAGACTTCGCACAGTTCTACAGCGCGATCAATTCAGAGCAGCAGGCGATGCTCCGGCAGCGGTTGCAGGATACGCTTCGCAGAAACAACTTCGACGCACAAACGGGCAGGCTCACGATTGAACCAGTGCGCGCCGAGGCCTTTGAAGAGAATCTGAAGCACTACAGTGATGTCTTCTCCAACGGCAACGAGAACTACGCCATTCAGCGAAACGCGCAGTCAGACCCCACGAGGCTGCGTCAGCTAAACAGCTTCTTCTTCTGGACCTCATGGGCTTCGGTGACCAACCGTCCGAACCAGACGATCTCATATACCAGTAACTTTCCTTCTGAGCCGCTGGTCGGCAACGTGCCGACCAGCAGCGCCATTGTTTGGACAGGCGTCAGCGTCATCATGCTTCTGGCTGGAATCGGGGCGATGGTCTGGTTTCTGGCCGGTCGCAAACGGGACTCGGAGCATGAAGTGCCGGCCAGCGATCCGCTGCTGGGAGCGGTGTTGACTCCCTCTCAGAGAGCGACGGTTAAATATTTCCTGGTAGTGACGTTGCTCTTCCTCTTACAAATCCTCATGGGAGTGGTGACTGCGCACTACGGTGTCGAGGGAGGCGGGCTTTACGGTATCCCGCTGTCTGACTATCTGCCTTACGCAGTGACGCGCACGTGGCACACGCAACTGGGCATCTTCTGGATCGCGACGGCCTGGCTCGCTTCAGGCCTGTTTATCGGCCCGATCATTTGCGGCTACGAACCGAAGCGTCAGAAGCTGGGAGTGGACTTGTTGTTTAGTGCGCTGCTTTTGGTGGTGCTGGGTTCGATGGTGGGGCAATGGCTGAGCATTGAGCACCAGTTGACCGGTGCGGCGTCGTTTTACTTCGGGCATCAGGGCTACGAATACGTTGATCTGGGCCGAGTGTGGCAGGCGGCCTTGTTCGTCGGACTGCTGCTGTGGCTGTTCCTGGTGGCGCGCACGGCGGTCCCGGCATTGCGCAAGAATGACAGCCGGCGATCGCTGGTGGTTCTCTATCTGATCACGACGGCGGGGATCGCGCTGTTCTACAGTCCTGGATTGTTCTGGGGGATGAAGTCGCATCTGTCGGTCGTTGAGTACTGGCGCTGGTGGGTGGTGCATCTCTGGGTGGAAGGATTCTTTGAAGTCTTCGCGACAGTGGTGATCGCATTTCTGTTCGCGCGTCTTGGCGTCATCAATGCGGAAAGGGCGGCGCAGGCGGCACTGCTCTCGGGCGCAGTGTATTTATCTGGTGGCATCATCGGCACACTGCATCACCTCTACTTTTCGGGAACTCCAACGGTAGCTTTAGCCTTCGGTTCGGTGTTCAGTGCGCTCGAGATTGTGCCGCTGACTCTGGTTGGCTTTGAGGTATGGGAGAACATCAACCACACGCGGGCGCGAGTCTGGCTGCAACAGTACAAATGGGTGATCTACTTTTTTGTAGCCGTCGCATTCTGGAACCTGGTCGGCGCGGGCATC
>JBDTUW010000632.1:0-3405 GCA_040007555.1 Acidobacteriota bacterium
CAGAAAAGCACCGGCACGAAATGATTCGGCAGTAGCTCAGTCGCCCTCCCTGCTTTTACCTCTCGCCTTCCGTGAGCATAAAGTCGCTCGAGGGAAGCGCCATCGGTTGAGCCATCGGACTCAACCGATGCACGCCCGCGCGGCTCCAACTCGCACCTGTCGCCATCTTATTGTGGACAGGCGAGGTCCGTCGTGTAGGCAGTAACGGAACCAAGAGATGCATTTGTACCTGGATTGACCAGGTGGAACTTCATCCCGTTCGTAACCCACTTTCCGGTCCTCATCGAGCCCACAGCCGGGCCCGAATAAACTAGCTGGCCGAAGGCGGAATCCCTGCGGATCTGGATATAGAATAACGTGCCAATCTGCCACTGCAGCGTCGCCACGACAGTTCCGGAACCATCACACGTCATGACAGGATTCGTCACCAACCAGATGCGGCTCGATTGGGCCACTGGCGTCGCAGTCGGCTGTGGAACTGGAGTAGGTCCAGGCACTGGTGTCGGGGTTGGCGTGGGAGCGGGTGTCGGCGTCGGTGCTGGAGTCGGTGTCGGAGTCGGGGCCGGTGTCGGTGCTGGAGTCGGTGCTGGAGTCGGAGTCGGGGTCGGGGCCGGTGTCGGCGCCGGAGTGGCGGTCGGCGATGGCACAGGGAGAGGTGTTGGTGTTGGACCTGGGTCGCCAGCACAGCCGTCGGTAGTGACACTGATCCTGACATTACCGAGGAGTCGGCGGTCTGTACCGCTCACGAGGTAGAAGAGTGACCCGTTGGTGACCGATTTGTTGGTCGTGTAGGTGCCAACGCCTGAACCCTGATAAAGGACTGGGCCCATTGTCGAGCCGTTGCGGATCTGTACCGAGAAGACGTTTGACACCTGCCAACGCAGGACTGCTGACACGGTTCCCGTTCCGTCGCACGATTGCAGCGGATTGACTACTGCCCAGATCGGTCCGCTCGCGACAATCGGAGAAGTTGGTACTGGCGTTGACGCCGGAGTTGGGGAAGGCGTCTCCTCTGGTGTTGGCGTTGGCGTCGGTTCCGGAACCGGGGCGCTGGTGATACCCGGATAGATAAAGCGGATTCCTTCGTTGTCGTCGTTGCGCAAACTGGCGCAGCGCCCGTCAAAATGAGCATAAGGCGACATCGTTGCGCTGCCATCCTGTGAGTGGCCCAAACCTATCGTGTGCCCTAACTCGTGCGTCATCACCTCCTGCACAACGCAACGACTGGTGTAGTGGCAGTTGGCATATGGGTTGACAATCAAGTCAGCCTCGCCAATCTGGAAGAAGGATGTTCCGTTGACGACGACCGTATTCGCCGGGAAATAACTCGAGATTCCGCCGATTGCAAGCAAACCCGCGCAAGTCGACCCGGCACTGAAAAACCCATCGCAGTTGTTAAACGAGATCGAGTTACCGTCTCCGGCGCGCATGCCGCACCCTCCGGTGGGCGACTCCTGCGCAATCAAGCGAAGCGAGGAGCCAGCAACTGACGAAAGAGCGCCCATCGCGTTGAGGACATCGTCAACGATCTGAGCCGGGGTTCCATTGGCCGGCAATACTCCGGACGGCCCTGGTTGTGTGTTGATGGTGAAGGACACAACCCCCCCAGTGTCGGGCTCGAACCATCTCACGGGCTTTGATGGTGAAAGAAAAGTAAAGTTGGGTACGGCGGTCACATTTGGATTCGCGACCGGAAGGTACTCCGGCGGAAATGCAAGCAGCGGGGCGTGCGAATAGTAGCGCTGTTCCATCACCCGCGAAATCAGCTGGTTGTCTCTGATCAATTCGCGAATCATGCTCTCGAAGGCGTCCAGGTCCATCCGGTCGGTGATCGCCCCCTGACTCGAACGGCCGGCGATGGTCACATTCTCACCCGCGTGAGCGCGGACGGCTTCAGCGCTGCCCTTCTTGGGGTCGAAAGAGACATCATACTTGCCGAGAAACCATTGATGCACACGAAGGCTGCCGTCTCCCCAGGTGTCCAGAAACACCACGACTCGTTCACCCGTTCTGAATTCGGGGCTGCCATAGAGCAGAGTTCCGCGATCACCCGAGATTCCGCCAGGCTGTCTGATAACAATTTCCTCCGAAGTGATCAGGCCTTTCCAGATACTGTTAACGCGCAATGTGATGTAAGTGAATACCATTCCTCGTTCTGTGTTATATCGCGTGGAGATTCCGATCACGCTTCCGTCGACAACGGCCCGCGCGCCAATCACTAATTCGCCATCCGATGGGACGACGACCGTCGTTGCCTGAGCATAGCCTCCGATCAGTAACAAGCTGAGATAACACAACGCCAAACTGTGAAGATTCCACCCTGGTTGAACTCGCATAGCTTCTGTCTCGATCCTTCAGTCCAGTAGAAACAATTAGCGGGGCGCAGTCGCGATACCTTTTGCACGCAAGTCGAACAAGGAGGGCTGTGGACAGACCTTCGGCTGACTCGTGTTACATTGGTTTCGATAATGTAAAAGGCACAAGGCGATCCGTTCGCTGTACTGACGGGGAGTCATCAGCCTCCGTCAAACCGGATCCGATTGCCGTGCAGTACTGCACAAGTTTCAAAAAAAAGGTTGATGAGATTGAAATGTCGCCGTACTGCGAGTCATGTAAGGCAGGAAGGATTGGCCCGGTCCAACGACAGGATCTACGCGACTTGAGTTAGTGCGGCTACAGTTGGTGGGTCTGGTGTCAGTTCAGGAAGCGTTCGCGCCTTGAGCGCTTCGTCTACTTGTTGTTCGACGACTATCTTCGTTTCCTTCATTACCTCCGAAATCTCGCACACCGGAAGTCTTCTCGCTTATCCAGCATCCGCTTCTCCCGGAATGAGAGTACTTTGGTCTCCCCCAGCTCAGTCAGGGACTCAATCACCTTGACCAGATCAAAATGCTGAACCGGAAGTGAGCCGTTTGGTGTTGCCATTCCCGCGTTGCTTCAATCCCTCGCCATCATCACGGTTTGTGCAAGCTGATCAAGCAGGCGTGGAATGTCAGACTGCTGCAGGCGTGAATGAACCCGGCTCCCACCTGGGTCATGAGCCCGACCAGCCAGCGCTGACTGGCTGTAGAAAGCCAAAAGCGATAGAGTAAGAGAAGCCTTGTGCGCAGCACCCGCTTCGTGCCGGTGTTTTCTGCTCTTCGTCAGCGCTTCTGGTCTCTTTCAACACTTCGGCAATCTCGCTGATCAAAAGTTGCCGTGCCTTGGTGACGCCGATAGGAGTGGCGGCGGTGACCGATCATCCTGACCGTTACCTGGTTATAGACCGCTATATAAGCGGATGGCGGCGCTCGAACAACTGCGGTCGCGACAAGGTGGAGGCAATGGTGCTTGCAGCCGCCCGCGGCTCTCGTGCTCGAGAGCAACGCGGTAGTGTTCACCTTGTACGAAGCTAAAACGGTGCAT
>JBDTUW010000633.1:0-3405 GCA_040007555.1 Acidobacteriota bacterium
GTGGTACAGTTCGCGTCCGAGATCTGATACTTGCTGCGAAGAACGCCCGTCAATGCGCGACCTGCCACAAGCTGCGCTTCAGTCAATTGCTCGTCGAGCGCACCCGTCGCGCTAGTTGATTCAAAACACACCCCAATAAAACTCTCGTTGAGGCCTACATAGACCTGCTTTTCATCCGACCAGACCGAGTGGCCGGCATGGTTAGCGGCGTCTTCGTCCTTAACTATGCGATGAATCTCGCCACATCGATCGATCAGATAATTATATGAGCGATGTCTTCTGACGTAATCGCGCAGACCAGTCGCGATCGACTGAATCGAGTCTGAATTGTCCGCCGTAAACGGGAGCATGTCACTCTCGGATGAATGATAGACGATCCCGATCGGTTGTCTTTGCACTTGGGGCTTGACGGGTTCGACGGCGGTCTTTGAAAACAGCAGATAGGCGCGAAGATGATTGGATGTCTCGTGCGTTGTCAGAATCCGCGCGCCGTTGCTGTACCGCTCGTAACCAGCCGCCTTCTCAACCATCCAGACTTTCTCCGGCTGGTAATCCGGGAGAAACGCAGTGCCCGCAGGGGCGGCCAATGCCGTGCCTGCGGTGTTCGCCTGGCTGAGAGAAACGACGGCGGTTTTCCGGAAATAAAAGCTTGAGCCTTCGCGAATGAGGACCGCGATCCCGAAGAGTGAAGCCGCTGCAACTCCGACGCCTGCAAAATAGAGTACGTGACGCGCACGGTAAAGGTTGAAGAACAATCGCGCATTCCACGGAGCCTCTCGCCATATTTGCCGGCGCTCCCTGGTCGCCTCCGGCAAAAGAAGTTTGAACTCGGTCAGGATGGCGCGAAAGAGCTGAAGGTCAAGCAGCCACCTGTAAATCCGCGTATGTTCGAGAAACGCAAGACGGCCAATTCGTCGGTGCCATGTCTCCTGACGCTCACTCTGACGCGCCAGGGTACGACTCAGAAAGCGCAGGCGCAGCTCAGGCCGATCAAAGTACGAAGCGTACTGATCTACCAGTAGCAGATAGTTCCTGCTTGTTCCTGTCGCTCTTTTCTCGGTCATGTCTGACTATTGACGAGATTCGATCTCACTTAATATCGTGATGCTCACTAATTGCGGCGGTCGGTTACGTAATAATTGTCGATCCGTCCGGAACGCTTCAATTGTTCTCCATACTGCGCGGCTTCCTCCTTGGTCGCGAATGCTCCAACGCGAATTCTGTAGAATGGGTCGAGTCCCCGAGGGGTCACGCGGATAATCCGCGCATCAAGGCCAGCGTCTATCAGGCGTTCAGCCACGCGTTTGGCCTCATCCTCAGTAGGGTGAGCGCCAACCTGCAGCGTGTATTTTCCGGCGTTCAGGGTTTCGGGGTTGACCGCACGCGCTCGGGTAGCCGACTCACTGCCTGGGTCCGGGTCAGGCTTTGGACGCTCCTCGGTGGTTCGGGTTTCGGCAGCTGGACTGGGCGTTGGTTTCCTGCTGGTGTCGGTGATCGTACCGGCTGCCTCTGGGGTGTGAGACGCCGGTGAGGCGGCTGTCACCGGTGGACTGGTTGCTGGCAGGGAAGGGCTGCTGGTCAGGGTTAGCCCCAATGGCGTCGGCGTTCCGGTTGCGCCGACCGCGACTACCACGTCCTCAGATGGCTTCGGTGATTTCACATAGTAAATCAAGGCGGCAAGGGCACCGATTGTGAGAATTGCCGAGATAAGCCATCCTATGGCTCGCCCGTTCGGGGCAGTTTCAGCAGGCTCTAAGGAGCCGGAGTCGTCCTCGACGGCCCGATACTCGTCGATAGGAACAACGACCGCTTCCTCGGTAGTGTGTTGCTCGAATTCAACTGGAGGGTCAACCTCCTCGAGGACGGGGTCATTTTCTCGAGCCCGTGAGAAGAACACTGGCTCTGCGGGCAGGTCAAGCACGCTATCGGCAGACGGGGCAAAGGTAGTCGCGTCGCGGTCCTTTGGCACGGGAGCTAATTCATCGGTCATCGAGCTGACGGAGATCGCCGTATCTCCTGTTGAGCTTGGGCTCCGCGGGGGATCTTTATGTTCAAGAAGACCTGAGGTTTGCCCGCTTAACAGGGCCCAGACATCCAACGTCGTCGCACAATGCTGACAAACGGCTCGACGGGTGGCAGCCTCAAAGGTGTTCTGACAGTTAGGACAGGTAATCTCCATGCAATTTGCGCCGGTGAACGACTGCGCCGATCGGTAAGCGCCCGCTAAATACTGTGGTTAGATAGATCGTGAAGACCGCGTTGGATTGTAGCGCGAGGCTGCTCTACAGGGCAAGCATATAGCCATTTGGAAATAGGCATTTACAATCATGTGTCTGGGCGCTGAGGGCGTGGTGGGCTCGATCCGAAGAGGGGCCGCAAGCTTTGCAGATGGCCTTGAATCGAAGTTTTGTCTGCACAAGGGCAGGTCGGGGGCGGCAGGATTCTAATCTTCTTGACTCGCTGGTTGAGTTTTGAGGTGCGCTGACGTATAATTTGCGACTTTCTGTTTGAAGATGAAATGGAGGAAACTGAGCAGTGGCATACGCAGTAATCAGAACCGGGGGAAAACAGTTCCGCGTTGTACCGGGCGAGCTCGTGCGCATCCCGACGCTGGCCGATAAGGTGGCCGGCGACGTGGTTGAGTTCAATGAAGTACTTGCCGCGGGAGATGACGGCGGGATTCGTATCGGAGCGCCGCTCGTCGATGGCGCGCGGGTTACGGGCACAATCGTCGCGCAGGGACGAGCCCCGAAAATCATCGTTTTCAAGTTTAAGAAGCGCAAGCAATACAAGCGCAAGCAGGGTCACCGGCAGCGTTTTACCACCGTGAAGATTGACGGCATCGCCTGACATTTTCGCGTGGAATTCCGGCTGGAGATTTTTGCTGTAGAATTTTGGTTGGAGGTGAAATGGCTCATAAGAAGGGTGTAGGCAGTTCGCGTAACGGACGTGACTCGCAGGCACAGCGGCTGGGAGTGAAGCGTTTTGGTGGCGAGCACGTCACCGGAGGCTCGATCCTGGTGCGGCAGCGCGGGACGCGATTCAAACCCGGTAGCAACGTTGGACGCGGCAAGGACGACACGCTGTTCGCGACGGTGACTGGTATCGTCAAGTTCGAAGACCGTGGCCGCCGCGGTCGCTTCATCAGCGTTTATCCGCCCGAGCAGTAAAAGACTTCGGGCACTTCTCTTACGCGCCCGACTTTGCCGGAGAATTGTCGGGTGCTGAACTCGGCACTGATGTTCATTGATCGCGCGAGAATCTATGGTCGGGGCGGGGATGGCGGCAATGGTGTCACCGCCTTTCGCCGCGAGAAGTTTGTGCCGCGCGGGGGTCCTTCCGGGGGTGACGGCGGCCGAGGCGGCTCGGTCTACCTCGAGTCGACCGAGGGCCTGAACACGCTTC
>JBDTUW010000634.1:0-3401 GCA_040007555.1 Acidobacteriota bacterium
CAAAGGGATTTCCAACTGCCAGCGCGCCCAGTTGTACGAGCGCAGATAGACGTCATCGGTCAAGCTGAGGGTCACCGCGATTAAGAGCGCCAATCCGCAGTTCGCTCCGACAGAGTTTCTTGAAAAGCCGTCAAATGCGCAGCGTAGCCTGCCCTTTGATATCGACCCCGGCGTCACCTTCGAGGTGACGGTCCGATTTCGCCCGGGCTTCGTTGTCAGCTCGGTAGGGATACAAAACGGCATTCTTTCGATCGACAGCAATGATCCAACCCGACCACGCGTCGACGTCCCCTTGACTGGCAGGGGCCTTGGCGCGCTCGTCAGTTCACCGGCAAGTCTGGGGTTCGGAAGTGCGAACGTCTGTTCCCCAGGCACGACCGCGATTCTGACTTTGACCAACACGGGTAACGCACCGCTCACGATCACTTCAATTTCAACGACCAATCCGGCATTTGCCGTCACGCCGCGCCCGACACTCCCGCTTTCTCTAGCTCCGGCAGCAGGCCTTAACCTGACCTTGACTTTCGCGCCCCGCGCGACGGGCCCGCAAACCGGCAGTCTGATCATCGGCAGCGACGCTGTTAATAGTGCGGGCCTGAACATTGCGCTCAGCGGTACAGGCGTTCCACTTCCACCGCCTACGATTGGTCAACTCTCAGTCTCGCGAACAACCTTATCGCACGGGCGCGCAGACACCGTCCGTCCCATTAGCCCGTTCAATCCGTTTGGACTCGTTGACGTGATCGGGTTTGTCTTTCCGGGAGCACCGCTGCCCGCAAATTCGATCGCACCCGGGATCATTGCACCGCCCCTGATCGGTGGTTTCCCCGGACTACCGCCAGCCGCGATACCGTCAGCGCCGGATCCGTCTCGCATCACTCTCGCGGGCGGCGTCGGCAATCCGATTGTCGTCTCCGCCGCCAATATTCCAAGTTGTTTTACGCTGGTTGTGGCGGAAGGCGTGGCAGCACCTGACCTGACCCGTTGGGACCGGGTTGGCACTCGTTTTGGCGCGGGAAATCTCTACGCTTCGGTGGCAATCCCTGGGACGGCGATTTTCGCGGGCATGGAACTGGTAACCGAAGTCGATTTTGAGGCCTACACGGCCAATTCAATCATTTATGAAGCGCCCGCCTTTGGACTTGTGGTTGCACCTGCGGGACAGAATGGTGGCACTGCGACGATCCAGGCACGCGCGCGAAAAATCTCGACCGACACGCAATGTCAGCCACTATTAAGCCAGCCGCAGAGCGTCCAGGTGGAGTTCTCTCGCACCGTGCGGATCGAGATTCTAACCGACAGAACGGTTATTACCCCCGTCGGCGGCCAACTCGATGTCACCGTGACGGCGCAAATCTCCGGTAACTTCGACCCCGCAGTCAACACAGTTGTCCGCTGGGCTTTTGACGGAGAGGCGTTCGACGAGGTGGTGGACGCTGCCGATATGAGTCAGCCTGGTGCCCCCCGTCTCGTAATCGAGACTTTCCACGTCCCCCTGGCCGATGAATGCAAGCTCGCTCAAATCACGGTCGTGGCCAGTTCAACTGGAAACGTCCCGGCCGCATTCCTGCCGCCAATCAACCCGTTCCTGGAAGTTGCACCCACTTCGATTGGTCTCTTCACCTTCCGCAGCGGCGGAAGCACTGTCGAGGACACGAAGGCATTGCTGATACGCGCGCCGGACAGCAACTGCGGCGGCGGCGTACCCGTGGGTTGGATCCGCGGCGTCGTGACCAACGCGGCAACCGGTGAACGACTTGCAGGAGCAAGAGTCAACCTGACGGGAACCAACGACACCGCCATCACCGGAGATGACGGGACTTACGAGCTAAATAACGTCCCAATCGGCTCCCAGGCGCTGGCCGCCTCGGCCGATGGGTTTGCTCCGAAGCAGGTGCCGGTCACGGTTACTGCCGGACAGGTGGTGACTCAGGACATTAGCCTCTTACCGCAAACCGGCTCGATCAACGGGTTCGTTATTAGTTTGGCGGGCTACCAGCCCGTCGTCGGGGCAACAATTGTAGTCAAGGGAACGGCAATCGGAACGGTCAGCGGTGCTGATGGGTCCTACACCCTGAGCAGCGCCCCAATCGGTCCGCAGACGGTGACTGCATCGGCACCAGGTTTCAATGCCGAGCAAGCCGAGGTCAACGTCATCGCTGGCCAGACAAGCACCGAGGACTTCTTCCTCACTCCTGTCGTCGGAACGCTCGGTGGCATCGTCAGGAATGCCACAACCAATCAAGCTATCGTCGGAGCAACAGTCTCGACGGCGGGGATCAGTACGACCACTGGTGGCAACGGTTCATACACGCTAAACAACATTCCGGAAGGGCCGCAGACATTGACTGCGACTGCGGACGGTTTCAACCCCGCAAGCGTCTCCCTCACCGTTATCGCCGGAACAACCGTGACTCGCGACATCGCAATGAATCCGCTTCTGGGCACACTGACAGGGGTCGTCAGGAACGCAGACACAGCAGATCCAATCCCCGGCGCAACAATCACAGTGGCCGGTACTGCCCTCTCGGCGACGTCGGGTGCCGACGGTTCCTACACGATGGTCAACGTCCCAGCCGGTGTACAGACATTGAACGCATCGGCAAACGGTTACGTGTCGGGGCAGGCTACCGGGGCGAACATCGTTGGGAATGCAACCGTCTCACGGGATTTCACGCTCGCGCCGCGGACGGGCAAGATTCAAGGAAGGATCACCAATGCGAAATCAACGCAGGCCATCACGAACGCAGAGGTTGAGTTGCTGCCCTTCCCGCTTACCTTCGCCAATTCCGATGGCAATGGCAACTACACCCTGAATGGAGTTTCGACAGGACAGCAGGTGATTCTGGCGAGCGCGCCGGGCTTCTACGCGAAGCTCGCGGTCGTCAATGTCACCGCCGACCAGACCTCGACACAGGATTTCTCGCTGACGCCGAAGGTCGGCATCGTGACGGGTATCGTCTTTGATAACACGTCACAACCTGTTCCGAGTGCGACGATCCTTGTCGCAGGGACGGCGATCGCGACGACGACCGACGTGGATGGCCGCTACACGCTCATCGACGTCCAGGAAGGCACGCAGACTCTCAATGTCACGGCGCCGGGACCCCGCTCAGCGCAGGTCACCGTCAACGTTGTCGGCAATGAGACCGTCTATAAGGACATCTATCTGCAGACTCCGACCGGCACTGTGCGTGGGACGGTCAAGAATGCGGTCAATAATCAGCCGATCGTCGGGGCGTCAATCCTCGTCGGAATCCCCTTCGGGGCCGTCTATTACAGCGCCTTCACGGATGGCAACGGTAATTACGCGTTGACCGATATTCCGGTGGGGAATCTCACCATCTATGTAGGCGGAGACGGTTTTGACGCGCAACAGGCGACCGTCGTCATCGTCGCCG
>JBDTUW010000635.1:0-3397 GCA_040007555.1 Acidobacteriota bacterium
GAGGCGTTCGATCAGTGCCTCGTAGTTAACGAAGAAGAACGTGCGATCTTCCTTGATCGGCCCTCCAATACTCGCACCAAATTGGTTGCGCTTGAACTCCGGCTTCCCTACTGGCGCCCGGTCAAAATAATTCCTCGCGTCCAGATTGTCATTGCGATGGAAAAGATACGCGCTGCCGTGCAACTGGTTCGTCCCCGATTTGCTGATTGCATTGATCTGGCCGCCTGAGTTGCGCCCGAATTCCGCACTGTAGGTACTGACCTCGACTCTGAACTCGCGAATCGCCTCGACTCCCAGCACGGTGGCGGCGGCGCTGCCTGCCGGGCCGTTCGTGAAATCGTTCTGTGTCGTTCCGTCGAGAAGGTAGACGTTAGACCGCGGATCCTGCCCATTGATGCTTGTTCCGAGGCCGTGAGCTACAACCGACCCTCCGTCACGGTGCGGGAAAGCAATCACCCCGGGTTGCAGGAGGGCAAGATCGGTGTAGTTTCGACCGTTGAGTGGGAGCTCCTTGATGGCACGTTCACTGACGAGGTAGCTCAGCTCTGGTGTTTGGGTATTGACGAGGGTGTCTGAGGCAACGGTCTCGCTTCTCTCGGTGAGCGTGCTGACCTCGATGGTGAGGTTGACCACCGCTGTTTCGCCGAGAGTCAGCGCGACGTCCTTTCTGACAGTCGGTCTGAAGCCGTCACGCTCGGCACGCAGCTCGTAAAGCCCGACCCGCATTTCAGGAAGCGTGAAGCGGCCGGTGCTGTCGCTGACCGCGTTTCGTTGCTGACCGGTTTCGATCAGCCTGGCAGTCACCTTGACATCAGGAACCGCGGCTCCTGCTTGGTCCTGGATGAGGCCGGTGAGGGTGCTCGTAGTCTGCGCGAATGACCTGTTGGCCAGGGCGACGACCACGAAAAGGAAGGCAACGGAGAGTCTCTTGGCAAAAACCGTCATGATTACTTAATGCTCCAGTCATTCTTAGGAAGGGACCCAAGAATTCTAGCAATCGCTTGATACAGTTGCAATTTATGCGCAGGCTAAGGGATAGTACGTCGCAACCGTGCCTGTAGTTTCCACGTAAAAAATGACAATAAATCTGTCATTTCGGGATTAACCGCCACAGGGAGCCAAGCCAACTAAGGAGCCCGATAAGGAGCCCGATAAGGAGAAAGATGGTGAGTAACGCCACGCCCGACGGAGAGCTTCGCCTGACGCGAACCGAGTGGTTGATCTGCATTATTGCGGCGATCGGATTCGCTTTTGATATCTATGAACTGCTGATGCTGCCGTTGATTGTGCGGCCAGCACTCGAGCAGTTGGGTGGAATCAAGTTTGGCACACCGGAATTCGCCCATTGGCGCGATCTGCTCTTCTACGTGCCTGCCTTTGTCGGTGGCATTTTTGGGTTGCTTGGGGGCTACCTGACGGATCGACTGGGCCGCAGACGGGTGCTGGTCTGGAGCATTCTGCTGTATGCGTTCTCGGCGTGTGCGGCGGGTTTTGCGACTTCGCTGCCAATGCTGCTCTTTTTCCGCTGTACGACTTTTATTGGTGTTTGCGTGGAGTTTGTTGCGGCGGTCGCGTGGCTGGCCGAGCTTTTCCCGGGTGCCAAGCGCCGCGAGAGTGTTCTTGGTTATACGCAGGCCTTTTCATCGCTTGGCGGCTTCCTTGTGAGCGTTGTTTACACCCTGATCGCGAAGTACTCGATACATCTCCCGACGATCCACGGCGGGCGGGATGCCTGGCGCTACACGTTGATTTCGGGATTGATTCCTGCGATCCCGCTGATTGTCATTCGGCCATTCCTGCCGGAGTCGCCTGCATGGGCAGAGAAGAAGGCAGCTGGAACGCTCAAACGGCCGAGTCTCGCCGAGATATTTCAACCTGCTTTGCGGCGAACCACAATCGTCACGACGCTCATGTTCGCGTGCAGCTACGGTGCTGCTTTTGGCGCGATCCAGCAGCTGCCGCAAATTGTCTCTGGTCTGCCAGAAGTCCGTGATCTGTTACGACCGGCACAGCAGACGGTCATCGGCACTGTCCAGACGATACAGGAATTGGGCGGGCTGTTTGGGCGGTTTCTCCTCGCCTTCCTTGCGATTCGCATCATTTCGCGGCGGAAGCTCCTGCGCGTCTTTCAGGTACCTGGGTTGATTCTGGTGCCACTGGTTTTTCTCTATCCAGCCGTTGAGAGTCTTACCTTGCTGAAATGGGGAGTGTTTATCGCGGGTATGTTCACCGTCGCACAGTTTAGTTTTTGGGGTAACTACCTGCCTCGGGTCTATCCCATGCATTTGCGGGGCACGGGCGAGAGTTTTGCGGCCAACATCGGCGGCCGAATGATTGGGACGTCGGCGGCGCTGCTGACAACGCAACTTGCGGGGATAATGCCCGGCGCGAGTCCGGCGACGCATCTCGCCTATGCTGCGGCGACAGTCGCGTTCCTCGTCTACGCTGGCGGGTTTGCGCTGAGCTTCTTTCTACCGGAGCCACCGACAGAAGCGTTGCCGGAGTAGCCTGCTAACGCGTCGATCGCATCTTCAGTCGATGAGCTAAGATCTCACGCGAAGATCGCGAAGCACCGCGAAAGGCGCGAAGAAGAATGAGAGGAAGGACAGCCAGGTCGACTCAATCTGGCGGCTCCCTGCTCTTTCTTCTTCGCCTCGTTCGCGCATTTCGCGTCTTCGCGTGAGATCCTCTTGCCTCGCGTCAGTATTTCTATTCATTGCGTAGCGCAATCATTGGATCGACCTTCGTCGCCCGACGCGCGGGCAGGTAGCACGCCAGCAAGGCGACCATTGTCAGCAGCAGGGCCATCGAGAAGAACGTCAATGGATCGTTCGCGCTGACGCCAAACAACTGATTCGACATGAGCCGCGTCAATCCAACTGCCGCGATCAAGCCCATTACCACACCGATCAATGTCAGTGTCATTCCCTGCCGGATGACCATTTGCAGGATATCGGCGGCTTGTGCACCCAGCGCCATCCGAATGCCAATTTCGTTCCTTCGCTGACTGACGGCGTAAGCCATGACACCGTAGATACCGACAGCGGCGAGCACGAGTGCCAGCAGCGAAAAGATACCCAGCAACTGCACCATAAAGCGCTGCCCGCCCAGCGACCGATCCAGCAGCCATTCCATCGTCCGCACTTTCCAGACCGGCTGATCCTTATCGATTGACCAGATCGCGGCGCGCACGGAATTCGAGAAGCTCATCGCGTCTCCCGAAGTTCGCACAACCAACGAAGCGAAGATGTCCGGACGCTGCGAATATGCGAGGTAGATTTGCGGTAATTCCGGCTCATCCAAACCGAAGTGTTTGATATCGCCGACCACGCCGATGACGGACACGTTGAGGTCAGGGCTGAGAAAACGCACCTGCCTGCCAATGGGATCTTGGTTT
>JBDTUW010000636.1:0-3397 GCA_040007555.1 Acidobacteriota bacterium
AGAACAAGGATGGTTTTTCGGTTGGGCTGCATTGGAAGCTCTTTGGCGACAATCCACGCGAGGACCTTTGGCAGACCTCTATCGAGCTCTCGATGAGGGACGGCGCTGTCCGGGCGTTGAGCCCTCCGGACCAGCTGCTTTACGTTTGCGGGCACGAGTACATGTGGGGTCATCAACCCGCCACGCGATGGGTCGTCGATGCGGTGACGCTTTTGCAAAGATCTGGCGAGCTTGATTGGGATCATCTTGTGAGAGAGGCAAAGCGTCACGACCAGAGCGCGGCTCTTTGTCAGATGCTCGGGTACCTCGTGGGAGTTTTCTCAATCGACATTCCGCCAGGCGTTCTGACGCGGCTCAACCCACCGCCACCACCGCGGGAACACTGGGTCAGAATAGAGCCGACCGCGATGATGCCGCTCCAACTCTTTCGGCGCGCTCGAGGGGCGCGGAATCGCTTATGGGGAAAGTATCTCGACACGGTTGAAGAGACCGGGACAAAAAGTTCATTCGCGGGCTTTGTCCGTTATCTCACACAGTATTGGGGGCTGGGTGCCGCGTGGCATCTTCCCTTATTTGTGGGGAGAAGGCTCTTCCGGCTCGTTCTGGGCGCGAGCAAGGGTCCGGGTCGTCGATGACTCGCAAAGGACAATCCAAGCGCGAGCCTGTGCTCGCAGCGTTTTTCAGGACTATCCATCGCTCAAATTGTCTCGAATGACTATTGTATCGACAGGGTAAAGGTTCCCTTCCAAGCAGGGATCGTGGTATCGGGCCAATATTGAGCTGGTCGAGACCGACAAATGTGGCGAGGGCACCCGCATAGGTGGCTGGCACGGTTACAAGGAACTCTCCGTCCGCAAGAGTTCGGAGTGGCAAAGCGGCAAACTCATGTTTCGGGCCGTTCGGATATTTGCTCGGAACCCGAAATTCACAGAGCATTAAACCGGAAAGTGTGCCGCGGTGTCGATCGGCTTTCAGATCTCCGACGCGGCCACTACCAGTCAATGGGCTTGGCCGTCTGGGAAGTTCCAAATTCTTCGGCGATAGAGTCTCGCGGCTACCTGCTCCGGCAGATCAGGCGTAGGCGAGCACCACTCCCAAACCGACAAACATCAGCCCCCAGACCAGCAAGACAAAAGTTAGTGGACGAGTGAAGGCAGCGCGTACGGACCTCGAAAGAATGCCCGCGTCGCGTGGGACGGGCGCTAGTCGATCCTCGTCATCTAGAGGACTGATTCGCATTTGCTCCTCGTATCCAGGGCACTCCACTCAAAGAGGCGCGCCTGCTAAATTATTTACGCGCCTGCCGCGCGTGCGTCCGCCTGTCGTCCTGGGGTTAAGGACATTGGAAGACGGCGGGCGGAGCGTTTCCGCCATCTCCCCTTCTTGTACTCGCTCATTGATTCGACGGATTGCCTCGTGGACCGCGCGGGCCAATTCCAGGTTCAAATCCTGGACGCTGCCCGGGACGGCCCCCGGGTCCACCGACACCAGGTGGCGGACTTCCAACCAGGGAGCCGAGCAATGGGACAAGCCCATCGCCAAGCTTCGCCTTGAGTGCGTCGAGCTGCCCACCGGGCTTAAGCACGCCGATGATATCGATCTGTACCTTCGCGGCGGCTTGAAGTCGGGTGGCGGACAGGCCAGCAAGGACTGCTGCCTGGGCCTGAGCCGCCTCGAGACTACCTGCAAGAATTGCCGCTGCATATTCGGCTTGAGCTTCGCGAGCTTCATCCGGTCCCGGAATCGCGACGCTGCGAAAAGCCGCGACGAGCGCGTTGATCTGCGCCTCCTGATCAGCGACGAGCGCGGTCGCACCCGACTCCGCGATTGCACGTTTGAGAGGTCTTAGTGAGTCTCTCGGTTCGACGGACTGCGGTTGTGAAAAGGCATCCATCGAGATGAGAAGACAGAGGATCAGCAGCGACGGGATTCGTAAGAGCGTGAGAGTCATTGAATAGTTCGCCTTATCCAAAAACGCACGTGATCGTCGGCAGGAACAGCGGGCGGTCGCGCGTCATAGCTCTCAATGGCCGCGTGGTCCGTGCAAAGTTCCATCCGGATGTAAATGGCGGGAAAAATGCTTGTAAAGTTTGTAAATTCGCGAAATGAGCGCTTTGTCTGAGATTAATTGTGTCTATAATTCGCATCATGAAGTTTCGCGAGCCAGGGACAACGTCAACGCTCATCGTTTTGGCAGCCTTGCTGGTATTGCTGCCGCTTCTGGCAGTACTGCAGTACCGGTGGCTCGCGCGGTTGAGCGAGCGTGAACGCGAACATATGAATCTCAACTTGCGCGCGATCGCGACACGATTTAGCCAGGATTTTGACGACGAGATAACGCGCGCCTATGCTTTCTTTTCTCTCTCCCCTGAGCGAGCGCGGGCGGAGGGTCCCGCAACCTATGCGGCGCGATATGATCGATGGATAACGACGGCCCCTTACCCGAAGCTGATCAAAGACGCATATGTCGCCTTGCCGGATGAGCGCGGTCAGCTACAGCTCGCACAGTTAAGGGGCGATGGTGGCCAGTACTCGGCCGCTCAGTGGCCGCAGTCTCTTGCTCCACTCAGGACACAATTGCAGCAATGGATAGTCGCAGACGCGCGCGTTTCCATGAGGGAAATCATGAGTAGTCGTGTGCGGCTCGTGGATGGCGAGGGTTTGGCGTTGGTCAACCCGATCTTCTCTGCTGCGCAGGTGGGGCAACGGCCGGTGGGAGGTCCCGTGCCGCTCTCCGGTTTTGTAATTCTTTCCCTCAATCCCCAGGAGATCGAGCGTGAGATTCTCCCCGCGCTGGCCAAGCGGCATTTTTCGGGGACTGATTCATTTGACTACAGCGCTTCCATTTTGAGTCACGCGCCAGCGCGGCAAGTGATCTATCATTTCGGTCCGGACGTTCCACCTGGCACAAAAGGCGATGTCTCGGTTGGGCTCATGGGGCTCAGTCGTGAGTCATTTCGTCGAGTGATGGCGTCGCTGCCACCATCGGAAGGTGGCTTCTTCTCAGTTCCACGACCACCCCCCCCCGCCCGTCAGCCCGCTGCAGCTGCCCCGCGGCCTCGCAGAACGGATGCGGCGCGCACGCCACCGGACGAGGAACAGAAGTTATGGGAGCTGAGCCTGACGCATCGAGCAGGCTCGCTCGAGGCTGCTGTCCTTTCTGTTCGTCGGAGGAATCTCTTAATCAGCTTTGGGGTTCTCGTCCTGCTTGGCGTAAGCGTCGCTCTCATGATGCTATCTGCTCGCAGAGCTCAGCTTTTGGCCAGACGCCAATTGGATTTCGTCGCCGGCGTCACTCACGAGCTTCGCACGCCGCTCTCGGTCATCAAATCAGCGGCCTGGAGTCTCAGGCGCGGAGTGGTCAAGGATCCAGAGGGGATTCAGCGATATAGTGAAC
>JBDTUW010000637.1:0-3389 GCA_040007555.1 Acidobacteriota bacterium
GAGTTCGAGGCCGATCGGAACGGGTCTGGCGGCGAGCGCAGGGAACGCCAATGACGATGATGCAGCGCCAGCCAATGCAAGAAACGACCGGCGCGAGAATGAAGGAAGGAACGCGATTTCTTTTTTACTCATAATTGAACCATCTCGTGCAAATCAGTACTGAAAAGGCATCGGCCGGAGCGCAATTCAGGCGAATCGCGCTCCGCGGATGTTTAATTCATCTTTTCGTGACAATACGAACAGTCGACGCTGGCGCCCTTCGCCTGATGGCAGTTCACGCAACTGGCCATCGAAACGTCCTTCTGCCGAGACATCTGCTCCAGCTCCTTCACCTCTCCGTGGCATTCCGCGCACGAGCTCCCGGCCGTAATGTGGGCACGATGACTGAAGAAGACAAATGACGGGATCTCGTAAACCCGTACCCATTTGATCAGTCGTTTTTCTTTGTCAAATGCGGCGAGCTTCTGAATCGCCGGGCTCTCGGTCTTGACGTCTTCATGGCATTGCATGCAGAGTCCGGCTGTCGCGAGCCCCATCCTTTCGCCAGGATCGGGATTCTTGTGACACGTCGCGCATTTCAGCCCCAGCTTGCCAGCATGCTGCTTGTGACTAAACGGAATGGGCTGTTCTGGCGCAGGCAGACTCTGGCTGGCCTGCGCCATCGCAACCACGACGCAAAGCGCAACGATACAGCAAAGCTGTAGAAGCACCTTTAGCTGCGTGACAAATCTCCTTTGCGGCCTTGCTCGACGATGTATTCGGAGGCACGCATTGAAAGCGCCAGAATCGTCATCGTTGGATTCTGCGAACCGCCGGTGACGAAGCTGCTACCGTCTACAACAAACAGGTTCTTGATGTCATGGCTTTGATTCCATTTATTCAGCACGCTCGTCTTCGGGTTGTCACCCATGCGACAAGTGCCAACCTCGTGAATGCTATGGCCTGGCGGGAACATCTTGTCGTTGCCGTTCAACACCTCAAATCCGGCGTCGTGACAGACTTCGCTGATCGTTGTCACCGCGTCCTTCGCCATGTTGAATTCGTTGTCGGTGTAGCGGCAATGGAAGCTCAGGACCGGGATGCCCCATGCATCGGTGACCCTGGGGTCGAGCCGCACGTGATTCTCAAAACGAGGCAACACTTCGCCCATGATGGTTGTGCCAATCGCGGCGCCGCGACAGCTATCGAGCTGCTTCTCCAAGTCCGCTCCCCACGACGGGAAGTACTTCGCGTCCGGTGTGCTGCCGGTGTTAATGTCGAAGGCATAACCCCGGAGAAAATCCTTCCTTTTGGTAGTTGGATCCTTCAAGTTGCGGAAACGCGGCACGTAGCCCGAGCCGCCCATTAGTCCGCGAGGCGCCTTTCCATCTTTGGCCTCTGGGACCACGGCAATCACTCCATTCGAAATGTAGAACTGGTCGTGCAGGTAATGGCCCAGAACGCCGCTCGAATTTGCGATTTTGGAATTGAGCAGCAGCCGCGTGCTTTCAAGGCATGACGCTCCGACGATGACCACTTTTGCCTTCGCGTGGAGTTCGCGCCCCGACTGGCGATCAACGAAATTCACGCCGGTGGCAAGGCCGGTTTTCTTGTCCGTAGTGATCTCACGAACGACCGCATTCGGCACAATTGTCAGATTTCCCGTCTCCAGAGCTGCAGGCAGGAGCAGGTGGAATGAGCTGGCGAACTGGCCATTGCCCAGTGAGCGCCGAATTTTGGTGACCGTCATCCCACGGGATTTGCCCGCCGCACCGAAGCGCTTGAGCGATTCCGCATCGGGAGAGCTATCGTCAACAAACAGTCCGTCCGGCAATTGCGCAAGGCCCTCCTTGCGACCCGACACGCGAAAGATCGGATCTACTCGATCATAGAATGGAGCGAGCTCGGAGTAGCTGATCGGCCAATTCTCACCAAAGCCATCATGATCCTTGCCTTTGAATTCGTAGTCGCTCAGCCGATACGACATTCGCGCCCAGAAGAGAGACTTGCCGCCGACCATCCGCACCCGCACCCAGTTGTACGGCTCCTTTGGATCGTGTGTGTATGGCACCTGCTTTTCATCTACCCACTGATTGGCATTGAACTCATTGGCCTGAAACACGTGCGATAACCGCCCGGGTTTGCCGAAACCGCGATACGGTAATTCGTAGACCGGCTTCAGCTCACGCTGGCGGTTGAAATCAACCCCGGCGCCAGCTTCGAGCAGCAAACATTTCAAGCCGTTCTTCGTCAGCGTGTGAGCCGCCATCCCTCCGGAAGCGCCCGAGCCAACGATCAAAACGTCGTATTCTTTCTCAGCCATATTTTCTCTGTTGTTGAGGTTCGATCTCCGTTCGAAACCGGTCGGGCGCGTTTAATCAATTGGATACCAATACTGCCCGACGCCTCCGCCACGTCTCCCACCGGACGAGCCGGCACTTGTATATTCGCGTGAATTCATCGTCGCCGTGCGCACGTCCTGCTTTGCTTCGCGAAGGAAACGTGCAAAAGGGTCGGAGGGCGGTTCGTATGTCCACGGCTGACGCAACGGCGCAAGCAGTTCTCCGGCTTGCGCAGCGCTCAATTCGGCAAACACTTTTCCGAAACGCTTTGTCGCCTGCGTATTCAGTGCATTGAGACCGGTGGTGTAAAGGAGCTTGCGGTCAGCGGACGAGGCTCCGATGAGGAAATCGAGAAACTCGGGCGCCTTCGCATCGAGGGCACCCGGCATGCCAGTCAAGGGCGGCAGGAGGATGTCGCTCAGTTTGCGCAGGGCCGCGAACTGATGCGCGTCGAAGAAATGTGGCATCGCCTCGGCTGCGGCATCCAGCGACGTGAACTCGAGTTTGGGTGCCTCGGTCTGCGGCCGCGGTGTGCCCGGCGGTTGTTGAGCAAGTAGCTCCGGAACCGGCACCGCAATCGCTGGCACAGCAGCGAGGTGTTGGATAAAGCGTCTTCTCTTCATTTTCTTATCCTCAAAAAACGTCAGCGGACAAACATCAGCGGGAGAAGTGACCTGCAGGGAACGCAGTAAAACTCAGGCAAACTGACTACCTACTGAATACTTCAATGTTCAGGCGATTCTCGCCAGTGGCTTTGACTTGAACAATATAATCGATTTTGTCCTTTGGGTGCTGGCGGCCAAAGACACGTTGATTCTCAATACTGGGCGAAAGATCACGCTTTCGGATGTACTCACCCCATTCTTTTCGATCCTCATCGGTGAGCGTCCCGCTGCGCTGTCTTTCCGACATCCTGATCATCAGTGGGTCGCGAGAATTGCTCGTCCAGCGCGTCGCGTCCTGCCGCACCTCAACGCGATACCGTCCTGGGACAAGACCGCGTTCCGAGTCGACGGAGAACCGTCCGAGTTCGCCCGTTCCGGTATTGGTGATGTATGCAACCATTGG
>JBDTUW010000638.1:0-3389 GCA_040007555.1 Acidobacteriota bacterium
GTCAATGGCGCGGCTGTGGCGCTGACCTAGAGCACTTCGCCCGATAAGGCGGCTGAAGTCGTCAGCGCCATTGAGGACGCAGGCGGCAAGGCGCTCGCTCTCAGCGCGGATGCGACCGACCCCGCTGCCGTAAAAACAGCGGTCGCGTGAGACAGTAGCGACTTATGGCCGGTTGGATATCCTCGTGAACAACGCGGGCATAGTCATCGTTTAAGCCTCTGGACGAGCTGACGCTCGATGACTTTGACCGAATCGTCGCGATCAACGTCAAGGGAATGTTTGTCGCGACACTGGAGGCGGCGCGTCATATTGGCACGGGTGGCCGTATCATCAACATCGGCAGCATCAATAGCGACTTCATTCCCCTTAGCGGCGGCGTTCTTTATGCGCTGACAAAAGCTGCGGTCGCCGGTTTGACGAGAGGACTGGCACGCGATCTGGGACCCCGCGGCATCACGATCAATAATGTGCAGCCCGGGCCGGTGAATACAGACATGAACCCGGCGACAGGCAGATTTGCGGCCGAGGCACTAAGACATATTGCGATTGAGCGCTATGCGCAGTCCGCGGAGATCGCCGACTTTGTGGCCTATCTCGCTAGCCCCGGCTCGAGTTTTATCACGGACGCAAGCCTGCATATTGACGGCGGCTACTCAGCCTAGCGGCGCGCGAGAGAGCCAAAGTTTGAGCAGCACCGGAGCATTACAAAGATGAATAAGTTGTCAGTTATCAGTTGCCAGTTGTCAGTTGCCAGTCTTCAGTTCTCAGTGACTGGGCCAATTGTCAGTTCTCACCGCTGCCCGGCCGTCCACCTTTTGGTAGTCAGAAACGTCGTTCTGGCTCTGCTGACCGCAGTCTGGCTGACCGCAATCGGGAATGCACAGACGGCGCCCGTGTCAAGCTATCTCGAATTGGTCAGACAAGCTCGCATCAAGAGGACAGATCACGAGCCCGCCGCCGCTGCCGCTTTGTGGGAGCGTGCATTGGAGCTCAACCCGACGGACGGCCGCAATTGGAGTGAGTACGGAGCCACTCTGCTGGAGCTGAAGGACTACCGGCGTGCGCTCACGGCCTACGAAAAGGCGCTTGAACTGGGTTCCGGATACCCTTGGGAGCAGCTTTACAACATCGCGCGCTGCTACGTACTGGATGGCGACAAGCAACAAGGCTTGAAGTGGCTTGAACGCGCAGTCAATGAAGGCTATCGCAATCTGAACATTATTCGAGCAAACAGGGAGCTCGATCCGATCAGGGAGGATCCAAGGTTCAAGGAATTGCTCGGGATCGCTGATGTTGGCAAGATGTCGCGCGACGAGGGATGGCGCTTCGATCTGCGGTTTCTGGCGCGTGAGATCAAGCGGTTACATTACGACCCCTATCGACGAGTCTCCCGCCAGGTCTTTGACGATTACGTCAAGCAACTGAACGCGGCGATTCCATCGATGACGGAACCCCAAATTGTCGTTGGTCTCATGAAGCTGGCGGCAATGGCCGGCGATGGCCACACGGGCTTTCGGCATCCGGCATACGGCCCCGAGACGAAAACACTGCTGCCGGTGCAGTTCTACCTCTTCCAGGAGGGACTATTCATTCTGAGCGCGGCACCGGAGCAGGCGGCACTGGTGGGCTCCCAGGTTGTCGCGCTCGGAGGGCATCCAATCGATCAATTGATGATCGCACTTGACCCGATCATCAGCCGGGACAATAGCATTTGGCCAAAGTTGGTTGCTCCCGGTTTCATGCGCAATCCATACCTGCTGTATGGACTAAAACTTATTCCGGACGTGGACAAGGTTGCTCTGACCATTCGTGACAGAAGCGGGAATGACAGGACGGTGACACTCGCCGCTACCGCGGGCGTTGCGGACGAGACGTGGATAACGGCGCGGAAGGATGCGACCGGACCTGAACCGTTATACCTGCGCAATCGCAAGGCGGCGTACTGGTTCGAGTACGTCCCGGAGCAGAAGCTGGCCTGGCTGCAATACAATGCCATCGCTCACGATCCCAAAGAGCCATTCCCGGAATTCTGCCAACGGGTTTTCAAGTTCATCAATGAGAACGCGGTTGAGAAACTGGTCGTGGATTTGCGCTGGAATGGTGGCGGGAACACGTTCCTCAGTCAGCCGCTGGTGCGCGCTCTCATCGGCAACGAGAAGATCAACCAAAGAGGCAAGCTCTTCATCATTGTTGGCCGAAATACCTTCTCCGCCGCGATGAACACCTCAACGCTCATCGAACGCCATACAAACGCGATCTTTGTCGGTGAACCAACCGGCTCGAGCCCAAACTTTATCGGCGAATCGATTCGAGTAGAGCTACCCTATAGCAAGATGACCGGAACCGTCTCCGACTTGTACTGGCAGACGTCGTGGCCAATGGATCATCGTCCGTGGATCCCGCCGCTTCTATACGCGCCACCGACATTCGCATCGTACCGGCAGAATCGCGACCCGGCGCTTGAAGCGATTCTGGAGTATCGCGAACCGTGAGCGAATACAACCGCTGAAAATACCCTAAGCTGGGCTTGTGTCGCGCCTGTGCGAAAGGCGCCTTCGGGGAGGGTTGGGCAGCTGCGGAAGGAATGGCAAGCTCGAGAACAGTTGGCAGTTGTCACTTGTCAGTTTGCTTGTTTTGCAGTCGCGATCGGTTGAAGTGGAGAAGCAGGTTCTATTGACACTCGACAACAATCAGGGGGTATTGACTCCCACTCGCAACCGCGAGAAATGGAGAAGCCGGCGCCGGTGCGCGGGAGAAGGATGATGAGCACATACTGTCAACATCTGGCCCAGATTCGTGAAGTGATTCCCAGCGCGAAGGGGTGTGAGGACTGCCTGCGTATCGGCGCGCACTGGCTCCACCTGCGCCTTTGTCTGACCTGCGGGCACGTCGGATGCTGCGATTCCTCGCCGAATCGACACGCGACAAAGCATTACGATTCGACCAAGCATCCGGTCATTCGCTCCTTTGAGTCTGGTGAGTTATGGATATGGTGCTATCCCGATGAGTTGTTTTACGAGGGGTAACCCGTCGACCGGTGACGATGGCCTTTTTCGTCGCCAGGGGCGCTTCGTGTAAGGTGAATATCGATATGAACCGTCGCCAATTCAACACAAACCTTGTCCTTGCTCTTCCGGCTATCGCGTGGCAACCACAGCAAACCGGCGCGCAAGTTCGAGTCAACGGTCAGCGCCTGAATGAGCATCTGACATCCCTCGCTCAATTTGGGAAGACACCTGAAGGCGGAACGAATCGGGTGGCCTATTCGGATGCTGACCTCGAAGCCCGCCAATACGCCATGCGACTCATGCGTGAAGCCAAACTCGAGGTGAGCATCGAGCAGGCTGGGTCCGATGTTGCCGGCGGCGACCACCTTGCAGCCGCTGCGC
>JBDTUW010000639.1:0-3376 GCA_040007555.1 Acidobacteriota bacterium
GGTTCGATCAAGGACCGTCCAGTCAGCACCGTCAGCACCGTCAGCACTGTCAGCAGCGGGCCCTCGCCCGACGGAGTTCAACCCACGCAAGCGGGACCCAGCCAGGCGGAACTTAATGCCGCTGCGACTAATACCAGCGACTGGCTTCATTCAAATCACGACTACGGCGGTCAGCGATATGTCGACCTTAAACAGATAAACGCCCGCAACGCCTCATCGCTCAGACCTGTCTGTATGTATCAGGCCGGCGATACAAGAGCACTCCATACGAACCCGATCGTGTACAAGGGTGTCATCTACATCACGACGACGCAGTCAACGATTGCCATCGATGCGACGACCTGCAAGGCTAAATGGCGTTACGACCGTCGACCCAAAGCGCTCGAGGTTCATCCTCCGAATCGGGGCGCGGCAATCAAGGACGGAAGGCTGGTTCGCGCCACGACCGATGGTTTTCTCTTCGCGCTCGATATGGCGACGGGAAAGGTGCTGTGGGAGAAGAAACTGATCTCGACGGAAAAGAATGAAGGCTCCTTTAATGGCGCGCCCGTGATCTTTGACGACCTGATCATACTCGGCGTTGGGATCAGCGAGCAGGGCGTGAAGGGCTGGCTCGCTGCTTACAAACTTCAGGATGGCAGCCCCGTCTGGAAGTTCAATACGATTCCCAACAAAGACGAACCTGGCGCGGAAACCTGGGGACCCGAGGACACACTCACAAAGGGTGGAGGCGCCGTCTGGGCTCCGATGTCACTCGACCCGGTGCAGGGCCTGCTTTACGTTCCCGTAGCGAATCCCGCACCCGATTTCTACGGCGTCATCAGACCTGGTTTGAATCTCTATACCAATTCGATGGTGGTTCTTGAGGTAAGAACCGGAAAGTTGAAATGGTACTACCAGGCTACCCCGCACGACACTCACGACTATGACATCACGCAGGTGAGCCCGCTCTTTACGCTGCAGATTGGCGACAAGCAGCGAAAGCTCGTGGCCGTCTCAGGAAAAGATGGCCTGCTTCACGTCCTCGACAGGGACACAAAAGAGCATCTTTACCAGGTGCCAATCACGACCAGGAAGAATGCAGACACTGAGATTACCAAGGAGGGTCTGCATACGTGTCCGGGCGTCCTCGGAGGATCGCAGTGGAATGGACCTGCGTTCAATCCTCGGACTGGAATGCTCTATGTCCCGGCCGTTGACTGGTGTGGTGTGTTCAAGCGGGCAGACGAGGTGCGGTTTGTCATGGGCCAACTCTACATGGGTGGCAGCCATCAGGCAGATCCCCCCGATCAGGCGCGCGGCTGGTTGACGGCGATCGACGCTGCGACCGGCAAGATAGCGTGGAAGTATGAGTCGAAAAAGCCGATGCTTTCCGCCGTCACGACTACCTCAGGCGATGTCGTCTTTGCCGGAGAATTGACCGGTGATTTCATGACGCTTGACGCTCGCGATGGCAAGGTCCTTTATCGGTTCAACACGGGCGGGCCAATGAATGGGGGGCTGATAAGCTACGCGATAAACAACAAGCAGTACGTCGCAGCGGTATCGGGAAGTGCGACGGGTTTCTGGCCTGCTGCGCCGGGGTCGTCCACGATCATCATCTTTGCGCTGCCATAAAGACGCTCTATTGATGGCCCAGCCGCGCCATGGCCTCGGCTGGCGTCGAGAAGACGAACCGATCGATCCACGGATGAGTGAGGATTCTCTCGAAAGTCTCCTCCATGAACGGCATGAACGAGCGGATTGGCGTATCGGAACGGACGACAAACGCGAGATAGGGTAGTCTCTCCCTCTTCAGGAGGCTGTTCATGATCGCGATAAAAACCCGGGGGTCGTGCCACATCCCGAGCGTCAGACGAATGGGAGGCGCTGCGCCCAGGTGAAGCAGTCGTCTTACCCTCGCCAGACGACTCTCCCACGGGACGATGTCACCACTGCTGACCGGTATGACGATGAGACCTGCTTTCCGTGATGGGTCCGGCGTGCGGTAATCAAACTTCGATGGATGGTACGGAACCTGAGGAACGTTGGAATAGTCCGGGAGCGGATCAGTGTGGATTTCATCGTTTGCCGGAGACGTGACCAACGGGTGACCTGGTTCGAGGGTCAGATCGAATCGGACACCAAGTCTCTCAAGCACTTCCATCGTCTGATTACTCATCCACCTGTCACCAAACCGAAAACTCTGGCACTCGCGACCGAAAGCAGACCGATAGGTCGTGAATGAGCTTCTCAAACAATGATCAATCCACGTCTGATCTGCGAAGTCCGCGCTCCACGACTGATGCGCTTCACTCCACCTCCACGGGTGAACATGGAGGCCGATTTCATCTTTAACGCTTTCGATCTGGCTGATTAGCTGGGGGTACTGCAGGACTGGCCAGGACGCACTGCCGTACGTCTCATTCACCTGAGGGTCCATGCGAAGAAACCACGAGTAATGCACCGGCGATCCAGTGGCCGCGGCGAGCCGCTCACGCAAACCGAAAAAGTAATCATGGGAAAGCGGGAATCCACTCCAGGGCGATTTCTCCAGTTGAGCAATTGCCCGATCATCGGGCTCGACATCGATACACATGATGACCGGTATTTTCCTCACCAGCGTCCGACTCTAGCATAACCAGAGATTCCTTGAAGTCGATTTATCCATTTTGCAATAAAGCGGCGTCCGGAAGTAAGCCGCATGACAACCTGGTTGCCAGGCGGCGTTCGACGATCAATCGAAGAAGTTCCCTCGGCTGGAGATCCTCCTTCCAACTCTAAACAAATCTCAGGGACTAAACGGACCGGAAAGTCATTGAAACTCGCCTTCACTCTGGTAGCGACCGACAATTCAGGACTAATCCAGAGTCCAGAATCAAAAATCCAACATCCCGCACTACCTCTTCATTGCCTGAAACGGGAATGCCATCGTCCTGGTTCCTTCGCCGCCGTCAATGCTGGCCGTCAATCCCCCATCAGCGCTCTTTCTATAGATGATCCTTTTTGGAAAGTCGTGCTGCGGGTTCTCGAATGTGGCCGCCTGCGCTGTCAGGCTGGTCAACTTGAAATCAGTGCCTGGGCAACGGGCCTTGGGATGAGCGACGTAGAATATCTCGCCGTTTCGCTCTTCCAGTCTGAGGTACTCGAATTCAACTGTCTTAGCGCCGGCAATGGTGCGGCTGACGCCAAACATCGTACCGCCCGCCGGCTGCGTCCAATGTTCCTCGATCTGAGCCCGGCCGCCCGCAGGCGTCTGCCAGTCCCCGGCGATCCACGCCAGTTCCGAGATCGTATGCGCCAGAGCCGGGCTTGGCGGGTGGATCGTTGCCATCGGCTGATAGTCAATGACGGCACTAAGCAGAATGAGTGCGATTGCGCTCCTGAGCATGACGGT
>JBDTUW010000640.1:0-3366 GCA_040007555.1 Acidobacteriota bacterium
TGAACGGTGAATTTCCCCTTCAGCACGTGACGTTCTATGCGCCTGGTGCACCGCGGGGAGCGTGGGGCGGCATCCGATTGACGTTCTGACCAGTTCAGCACGCGAGTCGATTATGAAGTCTGGTCGACGCAGGAAATTAGTGGATGAATATCTTATCGCTGGAGAATGTCAGCAAGACTTTCGGCATCAAGCCGCTTTTCTCGTCCGTCTCGTTTGGTCTCGATGAGCGCGACAAAGTCGGTGTCATTGGAGCCAATGGCTCCGGCAAATCAACCCTCCTGAAAGTAATTTCCGGTGAGGAGCAGACTGACACCGGCCGGATCGTCATCGCCAGCGGCAAGGTCGTCGCCACCCTTTCGCAGAACCCACCCTTCGATCCACAGCAAACCGTCATCGAAGCAGTTTTCGCCGGTAGCAATGACGCACTCCATCAGAAGCTCGACCTTCTGCGCGAATACGAAACTGCGTGCGAAGAGCTGCAGGGGCCGCACGACGAGAAGCTGCTTGCAAAAGTTTCCGATCTTGCGGAACGCCTGGAAATCATCGGCGCGTGGCACCTCGAGACGCAGCTTCGATCAATACTCAATCAACTCGGGATCACTCAACTAACATCGAAGATGGGAGCGCTCTCGGGTGGGCAGCGCAAACGGGTCGCCCTCGCTCATTCGCTTTTCGTTCCCGCCGACGTGCTGATCCTGGACGAACCAACTAATCATCTCGATGCAGAGACGGTGGAATGGCTCGAGCAGCGTCTTGCGGACTACAAGGGCGCCCTGCTGCTCGTCACCCACGACCGCTACTTCCTCGACCGGGTGACGAACCGCATTATCGAGCTCGAGCGCGGCGTGGTTCAGTCGTTCACGGGCAACTACCGGCAGTATCTCGAGAAGAAGCAGGAGCAGGATGAGCGGAGAGCCGTGGAGGCCCAGTCCTTGAAACAGATGGCGCGCCGCGAACTGGAATGGTTACGGCGGGGAGCGAAGGCACGAACCTCGAAATCCAAGGCTCGAATTGAGCGCGCCGAAGGGCTTCAGCAGCAATCAAGACAGGCTTCCAGCGAACTCTCAGCGAGAAGATCGCAGAACGTCGCATTTGGGGCACTTGGCTCAAGCCGTCTCGGACGCAAAATCCTTGGCGTTGATGGCATCCGCAAGAGCTTCGGAGAAAAGACTGTCATCGAAGATTTCAGCTATCAGTTCAAACGCGGCGACCGCATCGGAGTGATCGGAGCAAACGGCTCGGGAAAAACCACGCTCCTCGAGATCATCGCGGGACGACTCGAGCCCGATGCCGGTCGAGTCGAGCGAGGTGAAACCGTCGTCATTGGGTACTACGACCAGGAGAATCGTGAATTCGACGAGTCCCAACGATTGATCGAATACATCAAAGAGGTCGCCGAGAATATCACGACCTCGGACGGCGATCTGATCACGGCGAGTCAGATGCTCGAGCGGTTTCTCTTTCCGCCGGCGATGCAATACCAGCCAATTGCGACGCTCTCGGGCGGCGAGCGGCGCAGACTGTATCTGCTCCGAATGCTCATGAGTTCCCCGAACATGCTGCTCCTCGATGAGATTACCAATGATCTGGACATCCAGACGCTGGTCGCACTCGAGGAATATCTCGAAGGCTTTCCCGGGTGTCTGGTGGTCGTCAGCCACGATCGCTATTTTCTCGATCGCACAATCGAGTACATCCTGAGATTTGAGCAGGGATCCGACGGCGCATTCCGCATCCGCGAATACCCAGGGAACTACAGCACCTTTCTTGAGATTCGCGATCGCGAGAACTTCAACGGAAAGAAGGCCCAGGAGAAGCCAGTAACCGTAAAAGAAGTGGTGCGAGAACCCAGTCGTCGCAAGCTCTCGTTTAAAGAGAAGCGTGAGCTGGAGGAACTTGAAAGAACTATTGCTGCGTCGGAAGAGCGCAAGGCACTGGTTGAAGCCAGGCTCGAATCCAGCGGGAGCGATCACGTGATGGTCGCGAAGGTTTATGAGGAGCTTCAAGCGCTCAATCTGACGATGGAGCGTGACGTCGAGCGTTGGGTGGAGTTGTCACATCTGGCGGGACAGTAGCCTGAGGGTCGTCAGGGTGTCGAGCTATACGATCTCGATAAGGACCCTTCTGAATTCCACAACCTGGCTAAAGACGCAGCCTATGTCCGAACGATCGAAGACTTGAAACGGCAACTGCACGTCAATCAAAACTGATCCATTATGCTGCGAGCAATCACGCGCGATGTCTCCCCGGCGATTGAGAGTTGCGAGCTTGCGTTTCTTGAGCGCAAGTCGATTGACTATTCGCTCGCTGTCCGACAACTTGAGGCTTATCGTGCTGCGCTTCGCAATTGCGGAGTAGCGGTCACGGAACTCGCCGAGGAGTCCGCCTACCCTGACGCCTGTTTCGTTGAGGATACCGCGATCATCGTCGATGAGCTTGCCGTCATATGTAACCTCGGAGCATTGTCGCGACGCGGAGAAACGACGGCCATCGAACTCGAGTTGAGCAAGTCTCGTGAGATAGTGCGGATCGCTCCCCCGGCAACGATTGACGGTGGAGACGTTCTCAGAGTTGGCAGGACTATTCTGGTCGGACTGTCCAGTCGAACGAATATCGCGGGTATCAATGACCTTGTGCGAATTCTCGTGCCCTTTGGTTATCGAGTGAAGCCCATCACCGTCACCGGTTGCCTGCACTTCAAATCGGCATGCACTGCGATCAATGATGAGACCCTGCTCGTTAACCGAGAGTGGGTCGACGCGAACGCGCTGGATGGCTATCGACTTCTTGATGTAGCAGTGGGAGAGCCGTGGGCCGCAAATCTACTTCGTGTCAACGAGACGGTGTTTGTCCAGGGTGGATTTCCGATAACGGCGCAGAAGATTCGAGAGATTCATGACAGCGTTGAGATTCTGGACGTATCGGAGTTTCAAAAAGCTGAGGCGAGCCTGACCTGCTTGAG
Organism: Acidobacteriota bacterium; assembly: GCA_040007555.1. Classification (GTDB taxonomy): domain Bacteria; phylum Acidobacteriota; class Blastocatellia; order RBC074; family RBC074; genus JANNRD01. The sequence goes on from JBDTUW010000640.1 coordinate 2,963, forward strand.
CCTCCTGTTTACCAGCAAGAACACGCAGAGACAGGCCTATTGATCAAAATCTCTCTTCCGGTGCGCGGCGCTGAGCGGGGACCGACTCCCAAACCGAAGAACGTGAAAGGTAAGGTATGAAGCGTCTTCTACTGTTGATTGCAATTGTTCTGACGGTCACGTCCCGCATTCACGCGCAGGACGAACGCGGACTCGCACAGTACTTCGAAGGAAAATCGGTGATCGTCAAGATAGATATGCCCGCGACACAGGCCGGCATAACCATCTATCCGCAACGTACGCCGTCAATCGATTTGAAAACCTACTCTGCGCGTATCAAGCAGTACGGCGCGGCGCTTCGTCAGGGTGATTCCGTGATGGTCACCAAGGGCAAAGTTCAACCCAAACTGATCGAGTTCCAGCTG
>JBDTUW010000641.1:0-3363 GCA_040007555.1 Acidobacteriota bacterium
AAAATGCTCCGCTCCACCATCCTCGCGATCATCGCGATTGACCGCGGTAATGACAGCATGCCGCAGATCGAGCTTCTTCACGGCCTCAGCCACATGTCGCGGCTCACCTGGATCGAGCGGCTTGGGTGCGCCCTTACTGACGGCGCAGAAGCCACATCGACGCGTGCAAACGTCCCCCGCGATCATGAACGTTGCAGTCCGGTTGGACCAGCATTCGTATATGTTCGGACAACGCGCTTCCTCGCAAACGGTGTGCAGGTTGAGCCCGTTGATCATCCTCCGAACGGACATAAAGTCCTCGCCCATCGTCAGGCGTACCTTCAGCCATTCGGGTTTGGGCTCCGTGGTCTTCAACTTTGTCATAAGCTCATTATACAACTCGAAGAGTTCGCGTCGCAGACACCGACTGCCCGCTCTCCTGAACTAATCGTCAGCGGGAGCAACCAATGACGGATGAGCGTGCGGAGAGATTGCCGGGTCGAGCGGCGCAACCACCTCATTCCCCTCGTCATTAAACTCGCCTTCCCATCGGGCAACGACAACGGTGGCCAGGCAATTGCCGAGAACATTGGTGGAGGTCCGTGCCATATCCATCAATTCATCAACACCGAGGATCACCGCGATGCCTTCGACCGGCAGACCAAAGGTCACCAGAGTGCCTGACAGGACCACGAGGGACGCGCGCGGAACGGCGGCGATACCCTTTGTCGTCAGCATGAGCGTCAAGAGCATGAGCAGTTGCTGGCCCCAGGAAAGCTCGTGATTCGATGCCTGTGCAACAAAGATCGCCGCGAGGGAAAGATATAGCGTCGACCCGTCAAGGTTGAAACTGTATCCCATCGGAAGGATAAAGCTGACGATTCGACGCGGAACGCCAAGACGCTCCATATTCTCCAGCGCCTTGGGAAAAGCCGATTCGCTCGATGTTGTGGTGAACGCGAGCAGCATCGGTTCCTTGACAAGTGCGATGAAACGCCGCACCGGCAGTCTCACCAGAAATGCGACGGTGCCCAGCACAAAGATGATGAAAACCGCAAGCGCGCCGTAAAGAGTCAGAATGAGCATCGCCAGATTCTTCAGGACGCCCAGTCCCTTGCTGCCCACCGTCACCGCCATCGCCGCGCCCACCCCGTACGGCGCGAACATCATGACGTAGTTCGTAAATTTGAACATGACCTCTGACAGCGACTCTACGACCAGGAGGACGGGCTTGCCCTTCTCGCCGAGAGCAGCGACTCCGGCCGCGAAGAGAAGACTGAAGACGACGATCTGAAGGACGTCGTTCTCGGCCATCGATTTGATGATGCTGGTCGGGAAAATCTGGACGATGTGGTCCTGCGGCGATACTTTGGCGGCCCGGCCTGCGATCTCCTGGGCCTCTGCGCTGGGTTCCGACGGGAGATTGACACCGACACCAGGCTTGGTCAGATTAACCGCCCCCAGACCGATGAAGAGGGCAAGTGTCGTGATGATCTCGAAATAGATGAGCGCCTTCAATCCAATGCGCCCGATCTCCCGAAAGCTGCCCGCACCCGCAATCCCAACCACGAGAGTTGAAAAGATCAACGGCGCAATGATGACCTTGATCAGACTGAGAAAAACCCGGCTCAGCACTCGCACCCAGGCAATGATGTCGGCTTTGAGTGCCGGCGACGAGTCGAGCCTGTGGATGACGAAGCCCAGCAGAATCCCCAGGCCAAGACCAATGAAGATCTGAGTCGTGAGCGATAAGCGGATTTTTCGAGCCATAGTTTGGTGTCCGAGTAAACTGGCAACAACGGGCTAACGGGCAGCAGCAAAGGGAAGCGGGTTTTGTCCGGTAGTCATTCGGCGACCGAAGACATCGCCAAAATGGTCAACCACCTTGCGCGCGACATCCTCGGTCTCCAATTGTCTGCCAAGTAACCTTTTGAATGAGGTCACTCCGCGATCGGAAATGCCACAGGGTACAATCAATTTGAAGTACTCGAGATCAGTCGAGACGTTGAGCGCGAATCCGTGCATCGTCACCCAACGGGAAATGCGGATTCCGATCGCCGCCAGCTTGTCCATGCCAGCCCAGACCCCGGTCAGACCGGGAACTGACTCTGCCGCGATGCCAAAGTCCGCCGCAGTACGGATAAGCACCTGCTCCAGATCTCGAACGTAGCGCCGGACATCGCATCGATCCGGAGCCAGATTGATGATCGGATATCCGACGAGCTGGCCCGGTCCATGATAGGTTACGTCGCCACCACGTCCTGTCTCAAATAGCTCCACGCCCCAGTCACCACGCTCCTCCGCATCGATCAGGACATTGCTCTGTTTCGCCGCGCGGCCCAGGGTAATCACGTGCGGATGCTCGAGCAGCAGCAGCGTGTCGGGAATCTCATCCCGCTTGCGCCGCGCGACCATCTCTTCCTGCTGCGCGAGCGCCTCGGCATAGCCAACGCAGCCAAGGTAGTAGGCTTCGCAAAAATGCATGACTGTCGGGGCGATGCGGCACTAAACCAGCGTCGAAAGGTCCGCCGTCTCAATGCCCTTTCGCAGATGCGCCATGAATTGATCGGCGACTGCGCCGTCGATCACGCGGTGATCAAACGAAAGGCTGAGAACGCCGATTGAGCGGATCGCGATCGCATCTCCCTCGTCCGTTTCAACCACCCACGGACGCTTTGTGATTCCGCCAATCCCAAGAATAGCCAGTTGAGGCTGATTGATGATCGGGGTCGCCGTCAGGCCACCATAGAGCCCGAAATTGGTGACCGAGAAGGTACCTCCGGTGACTTCGTCAGGCTTCAACTGCTTGTTGCGTGCGCGTGAGGCAAGATCCTGTGTCGTTCGCGCCAACCCTACGAGACTTAACTCGTCCGCCTGTTTGATCACGGGAACGATCAATCCCCAATCGAGTGCCACCGCGATCCCGATGTTGATGTCCTGTTTATAGACAGTATTTTCACCGTCGAGGGAGGCGTTGACTATCGGGAAAGCCTTGAGAGCATCGATCGTCGCTTTGATGATAAACGGCAGGTACGTGATCTTGACCCCATTGCGCTCATCGAAAGCCTTTTTATTGCGATCACGAAACCGGGCGATGTTCGTGTAGTCCACCTCAAAGAAGGTAGTGACGTGCGCCGAGGTGCGGCGGCTGAGAACCATGTGCTCCGCGATCTTTCGTCGCATGACGGTCATGGGCTCGATCCGGATTCGCTCACCAGGTGCGAATGCCGGGGGCCGCGGCGCCACGGGCGCGGGAGCGGGGCCGACTGGCGCGGCAGTCGCGGGTTTTGCGGTCAGCGGAGCAGTCTTTCTCGCCTCGAGGTAATTGAGAACATCTTCTTTGGTGACGCGGCCGGCATTGCCCGTACCCGGAATCGCGTCGAG